>NZ_CAMXYE010000021.1 GCF_947253055.1 uncultured Arcanobacterium sp.
GATCTACAGCCATAAGGTTTCGTCGGCAGCGTCAGATGTGTATAAGAGACAGGAATAGAAGAACCAGTCAAAGAGTAGGCAGCCCGTATTTTTTCGCTCGCCAGCATCTGAGCTATTTTAAGGAAATACGCCTTAGAAAGTTTGGTGCCTTTGCGCGGGGCGGCGATTAATAATTTTCCGCCTGCTGCTTTCAGCTCCGGGGAAATCACCTGATCGAGTTGGGCTAAGGTGACGGCAAAAGATACCAGAGTAGGAATCACTTCTAAATTCTCAAAAGTGCCGCTCATAGAATCTTTTCCGCCAATTGCGGCCATCTCTAAATCTAGCTGGGCTTGAAAGGCTCCCATAAGTGAAGCGAAAGGCAGACCCCATTTTTGCGGATCTGCTTGGAGAGCGGGGAAGTACTCTTGGAAGCTTAAGTGTATTTGTGCGGGATCTCCTCCTGCTGCTACTACTTTCGCTACTGAATCTATTACGGCTTCATAAGCGCCGCGGTAGGGGTCAGCTTTACTGATAGTGGGATTGAAACCATAAGCCATGACGGAGCAAGTAGTAGTTTCTGCTCCCAATACTGGGAATTTATGCACCATAGCTTGGATAGGCGTCTTTTGGAGTTTTCCTCCTAAAGGCATGAGCACGGTGCCCGCTCCAATAGTGGAATCAAATTGTTGAATTAGGCCTTCTTTCGCGCAGTGATTCAAATCTGTAAGCATATCGGCTAAGCGGCTGCGCCAATCTGCATGCGCAGATATTTCTGCGGTATTTACCTCTGCCTGCGTAGCTTCTTTCGGTTCAGCTACTTTCACATCTATCTGCTTCGGAGCACCATTTGTATCGAGGAAAGAGCGTTCAATATTCACTACTTCTTGCCCCTGATAGCTCATTCTTAGTATTGGTGCTGCCGTCACATCGGCCACCACCGCATAGCGCAGATTTTCGTCTGCGCAGTATTTTGCCAACTCCGCTAAATCTTTTTTGGCGATTACTAGCGCCATGCGTTCTTGAGATTCACTCACCGCAATTTCGGTAGCATTCAACCCCTCATATTTCTTATAAACCGCATCTAAATGGATATCGAGACCCGCAGCTAATTCTCCTACCGCTACACAGACGCCGCCCGCACCGAAATCATTACATTTCTTTACGAGGCGCGTCACTTCCGGCCGGCGGAAAAGTCGCTGCAATTTTCGCTCTTCTGGAGCATTACCTTTTTGCACCTGTGCTCCGCATTCCGATACAGAATCTAAATTATGTGCGCGCGAAGATCCAGTAGCTCCGCCGATGCCATCCCGGCCAGTAGCTCCGCCTACTAGGACTACGATATCGCCCGGAGCGGGAGTCTCGCGTTTAATATCTGCTTGCCGTACCGCTCCTAAAACGGCCCCGATTTCCAGGCGCTTTGCGGCATAAGAGGGGTCATAGACTTCATCAATAAATGAAGTAGCCAAACCTATTTGATTACCATAAGAAGAATAACCATCGGCAGCGGTAGTTACGATTTTTCGCTGCGGCAATTTTCCGGGCAGAGTATCTTCCCGGCTCGCGAGCGGATCAGCTGCGCCGGTGACGCGCATAGCCGCATATACATAGGAACGCCCGGAAAGTGGATCGCGAATTGCTCCGCCAATACAGGTAGCCGCACCACCAAAAGGTTCAATTTCAGTGGGATGATTATGAGTTTCGTTTTTGAAAAGGAGTAGCCAATCTTCGTTTTTCCCATCTACGTCTACCGCTACTTTTATAGTGCAAGCATTAATTTCTTCCGAAATATCAAGCTGCTCCAATTTCCCTTCCCGCCGCAATTGCTTCATCGCCATAGTTGCCATACTCATAAGAGTGACGGGGCGGTCGGGATTAATCTCTTCCTTAATTTTCAGATAAGAATCGTAGGTGGCCTGCACTCGGGCATCTGCAATTTCTACCTGACGCAGAGCAGTATTAAAGGTAGTATGCCGGCAGTGGTCAGACCAATAGGTATCAATTACTTTTAATTCGGTTTCGCTCGGATCGCGCTGCACCGATTGGAAATAGCTCTGCACTAACTGCAAATCTGCTAAATCCATCGCGCAAGAATTATCTGCTAAGTATTTTTCTAAACGCGCCGTATCATAAGAGGTAAATCCGTTAATAATAGGTACAGGAGCGGGGGGAGTAGTGCGCAGCTCTAGGCTCTCCGGCATCTCCAATCCCACTTCTTGGGAATCTACCGGATTGATTAAATATTTTTTAATTTCAGCAATTTCTCTGCTACTGAGCTCGCCTTCCAGCAGATATATGCAGGCATAATTGACGAGCGGTTTATCTACCTGTGCCAGCATCTGAATACAAATCGCAGCTGAATCTGCCCGCTGATCGTACTGCCCCGGCAGATAGCTGACGGCGAAAGCGGTAGTATTAGCAGGAATCTTTAATTCACTAAAGTAATTATCGAGTGGGGGCTGGGCAAATACATTAGTAACTGCGGATTGGAATACTTCGCTGCTCACTCCCTCCACATCGTAACGATTAATAATGCGCAAACCCGTTAAATTGTGAATTCCTAAGAATTCCCGCAGTTCGCCAGCTAAAGAGGCGGCGGCCGGATTAGTTTCTGCTTTTGCTTCTACATAAATTCGGTAAATCATTTTCCTGCCTCAATTTCCAGAGCCCGTTTGCCAATATCCCGGCGGAACTGGCACGAGCCGAACTTTACTTTTTCTACATTTTCATAGGCTTTATTCAGTGCTGCTGCTAAAGAATCGCCGTATCCTAATACATTAATTACGCGCCCGCCGTTACTCAACAGGGTGCCGGCCGTACTGCGCTTTACTCCGGCAAATACTAGATAGGGGAGTACTTCTGGAGGATAGGTGATTTCTTGCCCTTTCTCTACCGGCCCTGGATAGCCCGCTGCCGCCATTACTACGCAGGCGGCATGCTGGGAGGTGGATTCTACTTTTACTTTTTCTAGTTCTCCACGAGCTACCGCCTGGAAAATTTCCAAAAGATTTCCACGGAGTAAGGGGAGTACTACTTGCGTCTCCGGATCGCCGAAGCGCGCATTGTACTCAATTACTTTTAACCCGGAAGCGGTGAGCATCAGGCCAAAATAGAGGCACCCCCGGAAATCAATATTCTCTGCCTGCAATCCGGCCAGCGTAGGGAGCATGATTTTTTCTTGAAACTCTTTTGCCACCGCAGCGCTAAATACGGGATTAGGGGCGATCACTCCCATACCGCCAGTATTCGGCCCTTTATCGCCGTCATAAATCCGTTTATGATCCATAGAAGATACCAAGGGTTTAATTGTTTTACCGTCACAGAAACTGAGTACCGAAATTTCGGGCCCCGTCAGATATTCTTCAATCACCACTTGCCGCGACGATTCCCCAAATTTCTGCCCGAGCATGAAATCGCGCAGTATTTCTTCTGCGGCAGTGAAACTATCTGGAATAGCTACGCCTTTGCCGAGTGCTAGCCCATCAGCCTTAATCACCAAAGGATAACTGGAATTACGGGCATACTCTAAAGCGGCTGAAAAATCGGTAAAATGCTGGTATTTAGCGGTAGGAATACCGTGGCGCATCATGAACTCTTTAGCGAAGCTCTTGGAGCCTTCCAGCATCGCTCCGGCACGGCGAGGCCCAAAGCAGGGAATTCCCACTTCTTCGAGAGCATCTACCATACCGAGCACTAGCGGGTTATCGGGGGTGACCACGCAGAAATCAATTTTTTCTTTCTGGCAAAATTCGCGCACCCCGTCGATATCTTCTGCCGTAATTTCCGGATGGATATAGGCAAAATCTTCCATCGCGGCATTTCCGGGCAATATGTGCAGCTCCAGCTGGGGATTATCTGCTAAAAGTTTTTGGGCGATTGCATATTCTCGCCCGCCGCTGCCAATAATGCTCAGTTTCATAGCTATTTTCTTTCTTTGTGCGTATGGAAATTTCTGGTAACTAAAACTCAGTGATGGAAAAGTCGTAGATGGTTGAAGGCCATCACTATTCCATGCTTATCACATTCGGCAATTACCGCATCGTCTCGAATCGAGCCGCCCGGTTGCGCCACATAAGATACACCGCTTTTAGCTGCGCGCTTAATGTTGTCGGAAAACGGGAAAAAAGCATCCGAAGTGAGGCTCACGCCGGTAATTTTTTCGAGGTATTCTGCCTTCATCTCCGCACTCAGCGGGGTGGGACGGCTCGTAAAATACCGCTGCCAGGTGCCTTCAGCGCATACATCTTCTTCATTCTGATTAATATAGCCGTCAATCAGATTATCGCGCTCGGCGCGGTGGAGTTCAGCGCGGAACGGTAAGGCAAGTACTAGCGGATGCTGGCGAAGAAACCACGTATCGGCTTTCCCAGCTGCTAAACGAGTGCAGTGGATACGAGACTGTTGGCCGGCTCCTACGCCGATGGCTTGCCCATCATAGGAAAAACACACTGAATTAGATTGCGTATATTTCAAAGTAATTAGGCCAATAATTAAATCTAAGCGGGCTTGCGGAGGCAAATTCTTATTTTTCGTCACTACCTCTTGTAATAAAGATTCGTCAATCTGCCGGTCATTCCGCCCTTGATGGAAGTGGATTCCAAATACCGTCTTTATTTCTTCTGCACCCGGAGTGTAGGCAGGGTCAATTTCTAAGACAGTATAATTCCCTCCACGTTTCGCTCGTAAAATTTCTAAAGCGGCTGGGTCGTAGCCGGGGGCGATCACGCCATCTGAAACTTCGCGGCGAATTAGTTGCGCAGTAGTCACATCGCAAATATCTGAAAGTGCAATAAAATCCCCGAAAGAGCAGAGCCGGTCGGTGCCGCGGGCCCGCGCATAGGCACAAGCGAGCGGAGAATCGTCTAAACCAGCTATATCATCTACGAAAACTGCCTTTTTCAACTCTGGGGAAAGCGGTTTGCCTACTGCGGCGGAAGTGGGAGAAACGTGTTTGAAAGAAGCAGCGCAGGCTTGCCCGGTGGCGGTGCGTAGCTCGCGCACCAACTGCCAAGAATTCAGCGCATCTAATAGATTAATATATCCCGGCCGCCCGTTGCGTACCGTTAAAGGTAAATCATTGCCATCTGGCATATCGATATAGGCGGGCTGTTGATGAGGATTATTCCCGTATTTCAGAGCTAAAGACTTCATATTCTTAACTTCTCTTTTCTATTGGCAATTTTTGGCAGTTTTTCTAGCGAGTTTACCGGGAGGAGAAAGTACTAATCTCCGGTGTGGCGGTTAAAAATTCGTATACTTTGCATTTCCCAAGTGTGCAGATCTAATACACATTCCAAAAGCGATATTCGATAATCCGGATTAATGGCTTTCCAAACTTTTTCTCCTAAGTCAGCGGTATACGGGAAAGCGATTGGTTCGCCGCAAAAGCTCGGCAGGGGATTACCGTCGTCGATATAAGTATGGATACAGTGGCCAAGACCAGGCAGATAAGGAAATCGATAATCGAAATGTAGGGATTTTCCCCCATCTTTGGTGGCGGCTTTAATGATATTCAATCCGTATCCTTGGGGGTCAGTAGTTAAAGAAATACGGGGAGTAAAATTAGGTGCATCTGGTTCACATTCGCGCTGCAATAAGGCTTGGGCGGGGGAAATACCAGAATGAAGAGCCTGGTAGATGGTAGCAGTCTGATCACCATTGGTGACGATATGCGTATCTCCGTAGCGTTTGTAGACCGGATAGATAATTAGACGCGGATCTTCGACTTTCGATTCGTCGAAAGCCTGGGTGGCTACGCTCTCTCCCTCCTGCACAAAAATACGGTTCTGGCTATTGGCGGAGCGCCCCATAATGAAGTAAATAATTGTGGCGCTGCTGCCGCTCGGATCGCTGGCTATTGCCAAGGTGCGCCCGGGATAAGATTTTGCGCCAAGATATTCCGTAAGTTGCTGCAGAGCCATATTTTCTCTTTCTTTTTCTAGGTGTTTGGGCTGGTTTATTGCTTAGTGTGGTGGGTTAATTCGGGGAGGGACTGGAGGTGCTGGAGGGAGAAGAGTTAGACGAGGAGGCGCTGAGCGTTAAGAAATGCGGGGAACTTTGCCCAGTGATCTCTTTACTGAGCTGCTCGATAACGCGCGGAAAAATTACATGCTCGACCTCGTGGAGAATTTTTTGCTGTAAGGTATCGGGAGTATCGGATTCCTGTACGCGCACAGTTTCTTGCGCGAGAATCTGCCCGCCGTCGCAAACTTCATTTACTAAGTGCACGGTAGCGCCCGATACTTTCACTCCCGCGGCCAGAGCGGCCTCGTGTACCCGCCGGCCGTAAAATCCAGGGCCAGAAAAAGCGGGTATAAGGGAGGGGTGGATATTTACGATTGGGGCGGGGCAGTGGGAGATGAAATCGGCGCTGAGGATAGATAAAAATCCAGCTAGTGCTACTAGATCAATATCTTGCGCGCGCAGGAGCTGGAGCAGAGCAGCTTCTTGGCTTGCTTTGGTGCTATATTTTTGGCTGGCTATTACGGCGCTAGGAATTCCAGCCGCTTGGGCGCGTTTTAGGCCGTAGGCTGTTGCCTTATTACTCACTACTAGAGCTATCTCCACGTGGGGAAGCGCGCCAGATTCTACGCCATCTATAATGGCTTGCAGATTGGTGCCGCCGCCGGAAATAAGCACCGCTAAGCGCGCTTTTTTCTTCGCTTTCTGCCGCTCGCTCGCTACTTCCATATTTCTAACCTGCTACCACTCCATTGCTCAACCAGATACTTACCTTGCTAATTAAGTTTATTTCGTAAAAGTTATTAGCTGGGAAGATTCCACTACCTGACCAATTCTAAAGGCTTTTTCTCCGTGCTCCGCCAAAATCTCTATTACCGTATCGGCATTTTCCGGAGCAGCTATAGCCGTCATGCCGATTCCCATATTGAAAGTATTAAACATATCGTGCGCGGAGATATTGCCAATACGCTGAATTAGCCGGAAAATCGGCAGTATCTCCCAAGCGCTCTTATCTATTACGACTCCGCAGCCACTCGGCAGGGAGCGGGGGATATTTTCATAGAAACCGCCGCCCGTGATATGAGCTAAAGATTTTACTAGTTTGCCTTGGAGAAGTTCCCCAACTGCTTGCACATAGATTTTTGTGGGCTCTAGCAGTACTTCACCGAGATTGAGCTCTCCTAACTCCGGAAAATGCTGTTCTAGCCCAGCGCGGGTAGTGATATCGAAAATTTTTCGCACCAGAGAAAAACCGTTGGAATGTACCCCAGAGCTGGCAATGCCAATCAGCACATCGCCACTATTTACCGTATTTTTATCTAATACGTCTGGTAAATCTACTATACCGTTGCAAAATCCAGCTAAATCGTATTCGTCTTCTGGATAGAAGCCCGGCATCTCGGCAGTTTCCCCACCTACGAGCGGAATATTCGCTTGCCGGCAGCCCTCGCTTACTCCCTGCACAATAGCTTCTATTTTTTCCGGAAAGTTTTTACCGCAAGCGATATAGTCGAGAAAATTGATGGGAAGTGCGCCGGCGCAGAGTACGTCATTTACGCACATTGCCACACAATCGATGCCTACCGTATCGTGCTTATCCATTAAAAAAGCTAGCTTTAGTTTTGTGCCCACTCCGTCGGTCGCGGAAATAATATAAGGTTGGCTCATTCCTGCTACTGCCAGGGGAAGCATGCCGCCGAAACCAGTACTGTCGAAAGACATCCCGCCGGGCAGGGTAGTCTTAATGTGCTTCTTGATTCGCTCTACTGCCTCGTAGCCTGCTTCAATATCGACGCCGGCTGCTTTGTAGCTCTGTGACTGAGAATCACGCATTTTCTTTCCACTCTGCTCGTAGGTATCTATTACTTAATTTTTTAGATTTGGATTGGTCTGTGAGTTTTGCTCAAGGCAAGGCTCAACGCCGGATTTTTCTTTTTGGTCCGGGTTTGCTGGCTGTGCCGGGTTGGCTGCCTGCTCCGAGTTCGTTACTGCCGGATTCGCCTTATAGCTACTTCCGAAATCGGCTTTATCGCCACTCCAACAGTAGGTGCAGAGCTTATTGCGATCTATACCGATGGCTTTAATAATACCCTCTAGCGACTGAAACTCGAGGGTGGCGAAATTGAAGCGCTCCGCTAGAATCTTCCGCAGTTTTTGCCCACGCTCCGTATTGGTGTCGGCGTATTCATCAATATGAGAAAAACCGGCTTCGCCTTCACATTCCATAATGATGCGCCGAGTAATTAGCTCCATCTGGGAAGTAGAGGAAGAGAAATTTAAGAACGGGCAAGAGTACATCATAGGCGGGCAGGCGGAGCGCATATGTACTTCTTTCGCACCATTGGCTTTTAAGAACTCTACCGTTTCCCGCAGCTGCGTGCCGCGCACTATCGAGTCATCTACAAAAAGAATATCTTTTCCATCAATTAGTTCTTTTACCGGCACCTGCTTCATCTTCGCTATTCGATTGCGGGAGCCCTGCAGATGCGGCATAAAAGAACGCGACCAAGTGGGGGTGTATTTAATGTAGCAGCGCGCAAATTTTACTCCACTGGCAAAAGAGTAGCCGAGCGCATGGGGAGTACCGGAATCTGGAACGCCGCATACATAATCGAGTTTTTGGAAAAAGGCTGGATCTTTTTCATTAGCTGCCATGATCTCGCCGTTCCTATTGCGCATAATTTCCACATTTACCCCCTCATAAGTAGAGGTGGGGTAGCCGTAGTAGTTCCACATAAAGGCGCACATCTTCATTTCATTGCCCGGCGGAGCTAATTGGCGAATTTCTGCAGGGTGAATCTCCACAATTTCCGCCGGCCCCAGTTCATAGCAGTAGGTGTAGTTGAGTTTTTCAAAAGCAAACGACTCCACTGAGAGGGCATAGCCATCTTCGTCTTTACCAATAATTATCGGCAGCCGCCCTAGGCGATCGCGGGCGGCAATTAGTGTGCCATCTTCCTGCATTAGCACTAAATTACAGGTGCCAACAATGCATTCTTGGGCATACTTGATTCCGGTGGCAAAATCTGTCTGCGTATTTATAAGTGCCGCTATGAGCTCAGTTGGGTTGATGCGCGCTGCACTTTGGGCATTAAAATGAATGCCTTTACTATTCAGAAGTTCATCGCGCAGTTCGCAGAGATTATTGACTACTCCGACAAAACAAATAGCGTATACCCCGAGGTGAGAAGAAATAATGAGGGGAGAAGGGGCATCGTCAGCAATACAACCAATACCGGCAGTACCGCGCGCTTCGGAAAGAAAATCGGAGAAACGAGAGCGGAAAGAATCCTTTTGAATACTGTGAATTTCCCGTTGGAAACCGAGCTGTTTATCCCAGAGAGCTAGCCCAGCGCGGTAGTTGCCTAAGTGGCTATGGTAATCAGTGCCGAAAAAGATGTCTTCGCTAATTTGCCGGCGAGAGGTCAGTGCAAAAAATCCACCCACAGATATTCTTTCAGTTTGTATCTTTGCGCATATGCGTGCAGATTTCCGATATTTATTGTTATTAGTATTGGCAAGCGGTTCTATTTAGAAGCACGCTTGCGAGCGGGAGGTCGCACGCGTTCTAGCTGCGCCGACCTCCCGCAGGTAATTTTATAAATTGAAAAAGAGCTTATTTAGCTCTAGTGGTTCCACATATTCGCCATCGCGATATACGCGCATATTTCCGGAGGCAATTTCATCAATTAGGATTACTTCGCCTTCCGCATCGTAGCCGAATTCGAATTTAATATCGTAGAGATCCAGGCCGCGCTTAGTCATTTCTTCTGCCACTACCGCCGTAATTTCCTGCGTAGCTGCTTTAGTGGCATCGTACTGTTCATCGCTCATTACCCCTAAATCTACGAGGGCGTCTTTGGTGACGAGCGGATCGCCTTTTTCGTCATTCTTAAAGGTCATTTCCACATAAGCGGGAAGATCCTGCCCCAGCTCACAGTATTCGCTGTAGCGCCGATAGAAAGAGCCGACTGCTTTATAGCGGCAGATTACTTCCAGCCCTTTACCAAAGACGGTACAGGGGAGTACTTCCATGGTGGTGTTTTCCATATCGGAAGCCACCCAGTGCGTCTTGATACCTTTTTCTTTTAAAATTTCGAAAAAGTAGGTGGTCATCTTGAGGTTAATATCTCCCACCCCCGCGATGGAAAGCCCTACTTGATTTTCCCCAGGATCGAACTTGCCGTCTTTTCCGGTCACGTCGTCCTTAAATTTCAGCTCGAAATTGCCATTCGGAAGAGCAAAGAGATCTTTGGTCTTTCCTTTATAGACGAGCTTCTTTTCCATACTTACTCCTTTGAGTTAGTGATTTGTGTTTGGGATGGTTAAAAATCTAAGTGATTAAAAATCTAAGTGGTTAAAATTTGGTGTGAAAAAATTTGATTAGTAGTGGGCAATCAGTGCGAGGAATACTCGGCGTTAATTCGGGCGTTCTTTTCCAAAATTGCCTGCGTATTGGTGTGGCGTTGTTCTTCTAAACGCGCCGCTAAATCCGTATCGGTAAGGGCAATAATTTCACAAGCGAGAATAGCGGCATTTTTGGCGCCGTCTATACCTACCGTGGCCACCGGTATTCCCGGAGGCATCATTACCGTGGCCAAGAGGGCGTCCATCCCTTCCAGAGCTTTCGCTTTACAGGGAATGCCAATCACCGGCAGAGTGGTATTGGCCGCGAGGACGCCGGCGAGATGGGCGGCCATACCCGCTGCACCAATAAGTACCCCGTAACCATTATTTTTCGCATTGCGCGCGAAAGCTATCGCTTCATCAGGAGTGCGATGCGCGGAATATACATTGACTGTAAAATCAGCACCTACTTCCTGCAAATATTTGATTGCTTTTTCGATAATTGGGAGGTCAGAATCTGACCCCATTACGATGCCGATTTTTTTCACGAGCCCTCCGAAGTCTCGGCGTGGAATAAAACGTGCTTTTTAGAGCTGCTAGTGGATCTAGCTGGAACTTTGGTGTTTGCGCGACCAAAGTATCCCTTTGAAATCTAAAGCCACATTGACATCTTTTAATATAGCGGGCGCCTTTTATAGATTCCACATCAGCGCTATCTATTTCATATTTTGATACAAATGTGGCGATTTGTGTTTCATTATTTGGAAGAAAATATTTAGATGGGCGATATGGAGGGGAAAAGTAGCAGTCGGAGATTTTTTGCTGCTTCTATATGTGCGTTGAATACCGAGGCTGAGCAGTATAGAATTGAGGTACTGAATAAAAATCTTCAGGGCAGGGTGTGATTCCCGACCGGTGGTTATAGCCCACGCGCCGCAAGGCATGATTCGGTGTGATTCCGAAGCCGACCGTAAAGTCTGGATGAAAGAAGATGAAATTCTGAAAGCGAAGCAGCTGCGAAGCTGTGGCTTGCCGAGTCAGCTATATGCTGGCGTTGAATAGTGCCCCGAAGATTGGGGCATTTTTTATACGAGAAAGGCAGCCGGTGCGTATATCTTCTACTGAGATAGCAGCTCAGCAACGGGATGATGCTGCTTTTATGCGCCAAGCCATAAGCATTGCGGGGGAAGGTACCGGCTTTGTATCTCCTAATCCCTTAGTGGGAGCAGTAATTGTAAAAGATGGGCAGGTGTTAGCGGCCGCTTGTCATCAAAAATACGGAGCAGAGCACGCCGAAGTGCGCGCAATCGCCGCGGCCGGAGCGAATGCCCGGGGAGCTACTCTGTATTGCACTTTGGAGCCTTGCTGCCATCAAGGTAAGCAACCGCCCTGTACGGAAGCAATTAAAAAAGCAGGAATTACGCGGGTGGTAATAGGTTCTCGCGATCCGAATCCGCTCGTCTCCGGAAAAGGGCAGGCGGAACTCACCGCAGCTGGAATTGCGGTTACAGCTGACTTTCTGCGCGGCGAATGCGATAAGCTCAATCCGATATTTTTTCATTACATTACCACCGGTCTTCCCTATGTGGCGCTTAAGTACGCGATGAGCTTAGATGGAAAAATCGCCACTTGCCGCGGTGATTCGCAATGGATTACCGGAGCTGAAGCTCGCAGCTATGGTCATCGGCTGCGGCACAAATATAAAGCAGTGCTGATCGGGAGAGGTACTGCGCAAGCTGATGATCCTCTCTTAACCGCGCGTTTTACCGGCGCTAGCCAGCCGGTGCGCATTGTATTAGATTCCCAGCTGCGCATTTCTCCCCAAGCTAAGCTAGTGGAAACTGCCGGCGAAATTCCCACTATTATTGCCACTGATTTTCTTTCCCCCCTGGCCGAGAAATCGGCGGCGCCGCTCCCTAATGCAGTTCAGGGTGCTAGTGCAAATCGGTCTCCCAGTGTAGCTCTGGGCACTAAGGCAGCTCAGGCGGCACGCGCAGAAAAAGCGCAGCTCTTAGAAGCAAAAGGGGTGCAGATTCTGCAGACGGAGTTGGTGGATGGGCAAATAGCTATTGCCCCTTTATTGGAGAAACTAGCTGCCCAAAAAATTGATTCAGTTTTTGTAGAAGGCGGCGGCCGTGTGCACTGGTCTTTTATCGAAAGCGGATTAGTAAATAAGGTTTATGCATTTATTGCTCCGGTAATTATTGGTGGAGCCGCTGCCTTGACTCCAGTAGAAGGAGCGGGATTTCCGATACTTGCGGAGAGCTGGAAATTGCAGAACTTGGAAAGTCGAAAATTGGGGAAAGATTTACTTCTCACCGGAGAAATACCTGGCTCAGCTGCTGACGCCCCGGCGGCCGAAAATACTGCTGATTCGCTATTTTCTCCCAATAGCTCTGTAACGTCTAATAACGAAGAAAAGAGGCTCTAATGTTTACGGGAATTATTTCGGAAATAGGTGAAATTTGCGAGTTAGAAGAAGGCGCGAACGCGCGGCGTTTCTTAATCAGCTGCCGAGAAATAGGGGCGGGATTAAAAATTGGTGATTCTATAGCAGTAAACGGCGTCTGCCTCACTGCTACTTCTTTGCCGAGTGGTGGTTTTACTTGCGATGTGATGCACGAGAGTCTGCAGCGTTCTAATTTAGGGGATTTACGTATCGGCAATAAAGTGAATTTAGAGCGTCCGCTCCTAGCTAATGGCCGTTTTGATGGGCATATTGTATTAGGGCATGTAGATGGGGTAGCGCAGCTGCTTTCGCGGCAAACTGATGGAATTGCGCAGATTTATAAATTCGCTGCTGCGCCGCAGTTACTGCGCTACATAGTGGAAAAAGGTTCAATTGCTCTCAACGGAATTAGCCTCACGGTGAGTGCAGTAGATGAGAGTACTTTCTCCGTCGCCGTAATACCGCATACCTTGGCGCATACTAATCTACCGGAAGTGCCGTTAGGCGGAGGGGTGAATGTGGAATGCGATGTGTTAGGAAAATACGTGGAAAAAATGCTGCACGCTACGCCGAACGATACTGCGCACTCGCAGGTGGATGAGGAAATAGATGCGGAATTTTTAGCGAAAAATGGATTTTAAGGGAATTATTTCGGCTTAGGAAATATAAAAAAGGATATCGGCTTAGGGTATCGAAAAAGGGATATAGGGATGGAAAAATTTGCGTCGATAGAAGCGGCCTTAGCGCAGCTAGTTGCCGGTGGGCTCATCATTATGGTGGATGATCAAGAGCGAGAAAACGAGGGGGATTTCATCGCCGCTGCGCAGTACGCTACTACTGAATTACTTAATGAAATGGTGACTATTGGTAAAGGGTTGCTCTGCATGCCAATCAGTGAAAAGTATGCGCAAAAACTGCAAATACCGCAGATGGTGGAGCACAATACCGATAATCACAGCACTGCTTTTACTATTTCGATTGATCACGTATCCACCCGTACCGGTATTTCCTGCCGGGAAAGGGCAGTGACGGCGCAAGAATTTGTAGCGGAAACGGCGCGTCCAGAAGATTTTCGCCGGCCAGGGCATATGTTTCCGCTGGTAGCTAAGAAAAATGGGGTACTGGAGCGCAATGGCCACACCGAAGCTACCGTAGATTTGCTGCGCTTGGCGGGGTGTGAAGAAGTGGGGCTTTGCTGCGAAATAATTGGCGCAGACGGCGATATGATGCCACGGAGCGAACTGCACGCTTTGGCGGAGAAGATGCAAATTCCGATTATCAGTATTGCCGATTTGCAGCATTATCGAAAGACACATGAAAAATTTGTGGAGCGGATAGAGGGAGTGCATCTACCTACTATCTATGGAGATTTTACTGCCTATGGCTATATTGATCATTTACATCAAGAAAACCATATTGCGCTAGTAAAAGGAGATATTAGTAGTGGGGAAGAGGTGCTGTGCAGAGTTCATTCTGAGTGCCTCACCGGCGATACTTTCTCTTCTTTGCGCTGTGATTGTGGAGAACAACTGCACAGTGCTTTGCGCGCTATTGAAACGGCCGGCCGGGGAGTTTTGCTTTATATGCATCAAGAAGGGCGCGGAATTGGTTTAATTAATAAACTGCGCGCCTATAAGCTGCAAGAAGAAGGTATGGATACTTTAGAAGCTAATTTGGCACTCGGACTGCCGGGAGATGCTCGAGAGTATTATATCGGGGCACAAATTTTGCAAGATTTAGGGATTAAAACTTTACGTTTACTTACCAATAATCCCGATAAGGTATATCAGCTCCAAGAATTCGGTATGGATATTGTGGAGCGGGTACCTATTGAAATTCCGCCTACCAGTGCAGATGAAAATTATCTTCGTACTAAAAAAGAAAAAATGGGGCATATTCTCGATGCTCTATAAGAAATCTGTTTATAAAGAAATTGCTTATAAATAAAGTGGAAAGGAAAATTATGCAGGTATACGAAGGAGACTATACGGCGAATGGAAAGAAATTTGGCATCGTCGTCTCTCGATTCAATGATTTTATTACTGCGCGGCTCTTAGAAGGAGCGCTTGACGGATTACGCCGGCATGGGGTGGCAGAAGCGGATGTGGAGATTGCCTGGGTGCCGGGAGCTTTCGAGATTCCGTTGCTGGCAAAAAAGATGGCGGAAAGTGGTAAGTATGATGCAGTAATTTGCCTCGGAGCGGTGATTCGGGGCAGCACTTCGCATTATGATTACGTATGCAATGAGGCGGCAAAAGGAATTGCGCAAGTGAGCATGGAATCGGGCATTCCGGTGATGTTCGGGGTGGTCACTACCGATACAATTGCGCAAGCTATCGAGCGAGCTGGCACTAAGGCGGGGAATAAGGGATATGACGCCGCTTTGGGAGCTATTGAGATGGTGAATATCTGCGCGAAATTTGCCTAATTTTGCAAAAAATTTCTGTGGAAAACTGCTTTATTGGCGAGTTTTGCTTGCTATAGTAAGCATACGCGGAGAATCCAAAGAAGCGGATTTCACCTACCGGAGAGGTGAAATATCAAGATATAAGGGGAGGTCTTACCGATGTCTTTGGATTCTCCGCACTTTATTGTCCTAAAAGGATTCTTTTTAGAAATCAGCTTGGCGATTTAGATAAAGAGCTTGATAAGGTACGAAAATAGCGTGCACTTTATAGGGCAGGAAATAGCGTGCGGTGTGCAAAGTAAGTAGTGTGCTTGAGATATTGTGATATCCGGGGGTAGCGTGATATCTCCAAAAAGAGGGAAAGAAGTAAAGAATATGGCAGATAAGCCAGAAATGCCGGAGGATGCGTCCGAAATCTCCGATACTGAATGGGCGGAACTGCGGCAAAAATCGCGCCGGAAAGCGCTTATAGTCGGTTGTGGGCTAGGAGCAATACTGATGACTTTAGGATTTTTTGCCGGCCGGGCGGTGCAAGCGGAAAAAGAACCTCCGGCAGCTGCCATAGTAGTATTGGACTCGGATTTCTCTTATCTAGGGCTATCTGCCGGAATGGAAAGGATATAGATGTTTACTCGCCATAGAGCGTCTTTACCGGATTTTATCTATACTGCTGCCGCTCAGCCGCCGCTCGCTGCCTCGGTGCTCGAAACTGCCGCAGATACTGAGCTCTGGCTGGCCGCTTGGCCGCAAAAATTGGGAATTATCGGCGCCGAGGTATGTGAGTTCATTGAGTGGGCTGATTTCTTGCGGGGGGCATGGGATAGTGAATCACGCACCCTTACCCTCACTTTTGTAAATCCAAAGCTAGAGGCACTCATATTCCAATTTCCTGCCGACTATGACGAAACCCTTATTCTTATGATTCGGGAGCGCATTGATCGCTCAGTTGTTTTCCAACAGTTTACTGAACTGCCGAGCGGGGGAATTGCGCGCGGGCAAGTGCGGCGCAATGCAGATGAATCACTTTTTACTCAAATAATTGCCGATGCAACTCCTGCTCCCGAGGATCAAGAAGTTTTGTGGAATTTAGAAGCAGATTTACGGGACGCCGCGGGTCTAAGCGGGGTGGAGTAGGCAGCGATAGTAGGCAACGGTAGGTGGATTCTCTGGCGTGTTCTTTTCGAGATTTACCTGTGTTGATTAGCACAGTCTACCTAAGCTGCGGTTCAGAATTTGCCTACCGGCAAAAATTTGGTATCCTAAATTAGTTCCAATCCTGCGTAGCTCAGCGGCAGAGCTCCCGACTGTTAATCGGGCGGTCGTTGGTTCGAATCCAACCGCAGGAGCCATTAGTTTTTAGATAGCGCCTAGTTCGCAAATTGTTTCGATTCTAAAATTATTCTGATTCTAGGCAGCGCCCAGCTTTAAAATTATTCGGCTAAAACTATTCGTCGCTAAAAAGCGGCTCGAAAAATAATATTTTGGAAAATCCCGTAGAATATAGCTATGACTTATAGAGATATCCGCGTAATTGGCGATCCGGTGCTGCGCACGGTGTGCAGCCCTATTGAAGAAATAACTCCTGGAATTCACCAGCTGGTAGAAGATCTTTTAGAGACGGTGAATGAAGATGGGCGCGCCGGTTTGGCAGCGAACCAGATTGGGCAGACCTACCGGGCTTTTTCGTGGAATATCGAAGGGAAACGTGGCTATATTCTAAATCCGGTGATAGTGGAACTTTCGGAAGAGGAATATCAAGATGGGGAAGAGGGCTGCCTTTCCGTACCCGGCTTATGGTATCCCTGCGAACGAGCCTGGTATGCCAAGGCAGAGGGAATTGATCTTAATGGTGAAAAAGTGGTGCTAGAGGGGGAGGAAATCTGGGCGCGGCTTATTCAGCATGAAGTGGACCATCTCGATGGCCATATTTACATCGATAGATTACAGCGCAAATATCGAAAAGCTGCCTTAAAAGAGATGAGTGAGCGCGGCATATAAAGCGGCATATAAAAGGGTGTGGCGAATAGATTTTTTTGTTAATTGCCGATATTCTAAAATCAAGTGACCCGGTTTAGGTGTTAAGGGGAATTTCACCCAAACGCAGGAGGTCACGGTGAGCAAAAAATACACCACCCGTGGTGTCATATTTATTCATTCGGTTCCGCCCGCTGTGCAACCGCACGTAGAGTGGGCTATTACTAGTGTGCTCGGATACCAAGTCTATATTGAGTGGACGAAACAGCCTGCCCTCCCAAATATGAATCGGGGAGAATTATCTTGGACAGGTGAAGCTGGTACCGGCGCTATTTTAGCTTCGGCCTTGAGTGGCTGGGAGCATCTGCGTTTTGAAATCACCGAAGAAGCTACTCCCATCTCCGACGGTGGGCGCTGGTCTTGTACTCCCGGATTAGGTATTTTCTACGCCCAGACTGATTTAGTAGGAAATGTGGTAGTGCCCGAAAATCGTATTCGTGCAGCTATCGAACAGTCTGTCGGGGATGCGAACGAATTGCGGCGGCTCCTCGATGTGGCCTTGGGGCAGGCCTGGGACGATGAATTAGAAGTATTCCGCTATGCAGGTGCGGGAGCACCAGTACGCTGGCTGCATCGCGTCGGTTAGGAAAATAGCGCCTTTGTGGGCGTCTGCGCCTTCGCGGCCGCTATTGCTTTTCATATACGGAGAAATTTTGCGCGTATTTTGAGCGCACGAGAATTTACGGGTGTTTTTGCTATGCCGGCGCTAGTTATTGAAAAAATTAGCTAGTTCCGCGGTAGCTGCGGCCAGAGCATCAGTTTCGGTGGCCGTCGATTTAGCGTTTTCTGCTCCGGAATTTGCTGAGCCTCCAGTAGTACTAGGTGAAACTAGCGCGGAATCAGGAACGGGAGGGAAATCCTGCATAATGAGTTTCATTAAATCGGCGATAGTGCCGGCCTGGGAAATATCTACGTCTTTTAGTTGTACTTTACAGAGGCGCTCTAAGGCAGTGGCTAGTACCCAGCGAGAAGGAAGATCGAGGC
>NZ_CAMXYE010000022.1 GCF_947253055.1 uncultured Arcanobacterium sp.
ACGAAAGAAACTGCCATAAGTATGGGTCTTTCGGCAGATACTCCTGGTCTAGATGCCAATTTAGGAAATGTGCTCGGCTCGACGTCGGTGACGGCAGAAGAGATGGCGCGTTCCTATAGCGTGGTAGCAAATGGCGGAAAATTGGTGACGCCACACGTCGTAAAAGAAGTGCGTGACGCAGCGGGCAATGTAATTTATGAAAGTCCGAAAGCAGGTGAGCGGGTAATAAAATCCGAAGTGGCCAACGAAGCTACCTATGCTTTGCGTTCTGTATTTTCCGCGGGCGGCACGGCCAGTGGTCTCGGGGGATATTCTCGCTCTTTCGCTGGAAAGACCGGCACTTCGACCGGGCCGGTATCAGCTTGGTTTGTGGGTTACACTCCGCAAATGGTGACGGCAGTAAATATGTTCCAGCAAGGAGAAGATGGTTCGGAGCAGGTGCTCACCAGTTTTGGTGGGGTAGGCACAGTGTTCGGCAGTACTTTCCCAGCGGATATTTGGTGGCAATATACGAAAGTGGCTATGGCGGATATGGAGAAAGTAGAGTTCCCGCAGATTGCTGCTGAGCGCCGCAATAAGCACCGCAATATTCCGCGGCCAACGCCTTCCCAAGAAGAGCAGCAAAACGATCAGCAGCAGAACAATCAGCAGCAAAACGATTTGCAGCATCAGCAGCAGGGTTCTTCATCGCATTCTGATTCGCCCGGGCCTGGCGATCCTAGTGAGCACTCGCATACCAATAATCCGAATTAGTCGGGAGAAAATCCATCCGCCGGTTAATGAGCGAATTGCCGCCCGCCGGGTAATGAGAAATACACTATATATCTAGATTTTTTATGAGCTTTTCCGGTAGGCTGGGCTCTTGCATGACTCTCCTGTCACGGAAATACCGTGACCGCGAAGACCAGAGGAGGTAGGTGTTAATGCGTCAATACGAGATGATGATTATCCTCGATCCAGAAGTAGATGAGCGTAATCTGAGTAAAGCACTCGAAAAATTATTGGCTGTGGTGCCGGCAGAAGGCGGCAAGCTAGATAAAGTTGATGTGATGGGCCGCCGGCGGCTTGCCTATGAAATCAACAAGAAGACGGAAGGTATCTACGTAGTGGTATACATGAGCGTAGAACCTGCCACCGCGCAAGAGCTAGATCGCCAGCTAGGGCTGAACGAAACAGTGATGCGTACGAAGCTGCTGCGTTATGAGCCGCAGAAAGCTAGCGAGTAAGCGCAGGAGGAAAAATGGCGGGAGATCCCACGATTACTATTGTAGGTAATCTTACTTCTGATCCGGATTTACGCTACGTGGGTTCCGGTGCGGCAGTGGCTTCCTTTACGGTGGCTTATAATCCGCGGAAGTTTAATCGGCAGACCAATCAGTGGGAAGATGGCGAAACCATGTTCTTTAACTGCTCGGTGTGGCGGGAATATGCGGAAAATGTAAATCAGTCACTTTCTAAAGGTATGCGCGTAATCGTGACGGGGCGTCTTTTCATCCGGACCTATAAGCGCAACGATGGCTCTACCGGCACGTCTGTAGATATACAGGTAGAAGATATCGGGCCGTGTCTCCGTTTTGCGACGGCGACGGTGAGCAAAGCTGCCAATGGCAGTGGCTTTGGTGGCGATTCGGCATACGGCGATAGTTCTTTTGGCAATAATTCTTTTGGAGCGGCGGGTGGCTTGCAAGGGCAAGTACAGCAGAGCGCTCCAGCTGAGGGGGCTTCCTACGATCCGTGGAACGAGACTCCACCAGCTGCTTCGAATTCGACAATGCCTTTCTAGGCGGCATAGGTTTTCGAAAAACTCAGCTTTCTAAGCAATACAGCTTGCCGGTAGGAATGAGCCGGTAAAAATAATTTTTTGTAAGCGCTTTGATTTAAATGCAGCTAAGCCCGAAATTTAGGGGTGGGCGAGCTAGAAGCGCAAAGAATACGAAACGAGGATAAATAAATGGCAAAGCAAGCTATGCGTAAGCCACGGAAAAAGCCCGTAGCTTACAAGAAAATTAAAGTAGGCCATATTGATTATAAAGATACCGCTACGCTGCGGAAATTCATCTCTGATCGCGGCAAGATTCGCGCTCAGCGAGTGACGGGAGTATCGGTACAGGATCAGCGGCGCATTGCGCGCGCAGTGAAGAATGCCCGAGAAATGGCTCTTTTGCCTTACTCGAGCTCTAATCGCTGATAAGGAGGCCAGGAATGAAACTCATACTTAGCCATGATGTAAGTAATTTAGGTGTAGCCGGCGATGTAGTGACGGTGAAAGACGGCTATGGCCGCAATTTCCTGATTCCGCGCGGTTATGCGGTGGCTTGGACGAAAGGCGCGCAGCGGCAGATAGACCAGATGGCGGCGGCGCGGCGGAAGCGGGCTACGCAAGATATTGAAGCTGCACAGGCGGCTCGGGAAGCTTTGGAGGCTGCCCCTATCGTGATTCAGAAAGCAGCTGGCGCAAACGGGCGGCTTTTCGGAGGCGTGAATACCGCGGATGTGGCGAAAGCAGCTTCGGAAGTGGCTGGAAAAGTTATAGATCGGCGGGAAGTAAATCTTGCTTCTACGATTAAGTCGGTAGGTGATTTTACGGGAATCGTGAAGCTGCATGAAGATGTAGTAGCGAATATTAAAATTTCCGTACAGCCAGCCAAGTAGTCTTTTGGTTCTAGTTCGGCGCCCAGAGGGATTCCTCTGGGCGCCGAATTTTTATTTACTTACTAGCTTTTTCTGAAGGTATTTTTGAAAATTAAGGTATTTTTACAGTAGGCATGGTAAGATTCATCTATCGTATGTCTGCGGAATCGATGTGGATTGCACAGATAGGTGGTCAAAAGGTTGCTGGTTAGGCCGGTAAATCTAGATGACCGCGATTAATAGTTAGAGAAGGGATTATTGATGTCGGAGAGTAACATCAAGAAGACTTCGTGGCGTACCATTCTGGGAATGATTCTGCTGCCATTATTGGTACTGGGAATCTTCGTCGGTTTAGCCACGTCTAACGCCGCGCCAAAGGGGGCAATCGTAAATAACGATAAGCCTGCCATGGTAGCTGGCGAGAAAATGCTACTCGGCAAAATGGTGGCCGAGGGAATGATTGAAGACCCCAATATCGCTTGGGAAGTAGTAGATAAAGGTACTGCGGAGAAGGGCCTCGCCGATGGCAAATATGCGGCGATGGTGACTATTCCGGAAGATTTCACTTCTGCTGCTGCTTCTTTCACCGATATGAAGGGTTCTAAGACTAAGCAGTCGGTACTAGATATTCGCGTAAGCGATAACACTACTTTGGTAGACGGCTTAGTGGCACAAATAGTGAATAGCGTAGCCACCGATACGGTGAATACCGAATTGACAAAGGCTTTTACAGCTGGCGTATTTGATGGCTTTAATGAGATTTCTGATTCCTTTGTGCTGATGGTAGACGGTACTAGGCAGCTGGCAGACGGCAGCAAGGAGCTGAAAGACGGTACGAAAGAGGCTTCTGGTGCAGTACCGGAGCTAGTAGATGGTCTTAATCAGCTCAATGATGGTGGTAAAGAGCTTTATGCCGGTACCGGTGAGCTCGCCACTGGTGCTAAGCAGCTGGATGACGGCGTAGGAGAGCTTTCTGCGGCGGTAAACGATAAAGATGGCTTAGTAGATGGTGCGCAGCAACTGGATGCGGGTGCTGCCCAACTCCTAGATGGTTTGCAGCAGTTGAATGGTCTGATGAAGGCTGATGAGAATGGCAATGTACTGAATGGTGCGGCTTCTGGTGTACAGCAGATTGCCGACGGTTTAGCTTCCATCAAAGATGAAATGGGTGCCGTAGCCAAGGTAAATATCAATGATCCGGCAGCTGTACAAGCTAATGAACTCACCAAGCAATTAATGATGGGTATGCTTTTCCAGCCCGGGGAAGGTTTAGTGCCGAGCTATAAAGCTCAAATCGACGAAGTTCGCAAGAGTGTAGAAGGCCAGACTGGCCTAGTTCCAACAATTACCAATAAAGTAGCGGATATTCTGGAAGCGAAGATGGTCACCGGTATTACTAATGATCCGGCATCTTTTATTCCTACTGCTGAGCAATTTGCGAAGTTCCAAGAAGAGCTTTGCCCCTTGCCAAGTCCTTTTACTTTGGCTCTCGATTCTTCTGATAAAGCGAAGAAGAAGTATGCAGAGTGCCATTACAAGTTGGCGCAGCTCTCCTACGGCTTCTTCATGATGGGTGCCACCAACTTTGCAGGCGGTATCGCTACGGATGGTCTGGATGAATCTGGCAACCTGTTGCCGGCGGATTCCATTTGTAAGATTACCGGCACAGATTCAGCTGGCAATCCAATTATGGAGAGCGTAGATCGCCCCGGTCAGCCTTGCTACACCGGTGGATTGAACCACCTAATCAAGGGAGCGGCTGACCTCAACGCGGGTATGAATTACGAGAAGCAGCCGATACTGCTTACGGGTGAAGATATTAAGCACCCGACTGGGCAAGTAACGGGTACTACTCCGGCGTTGAAAGACCTGAATCCGAATGCGAAGCCGGAAGATACTCTGGCTGGTGCAATCAATTACATCGCTACTGATCCAGAGACCATGCCGGCTCTGAAGGCAGGCTTAGATCAGTTGGCTGGTAAAGACGGCGTGCTCGCTCTGAAAGACGGCGTAGCGCAGCTGAAAGCAGGTACTTCGCAGTTGGCTGGTAAAGATGGCGCATTAGCTTTGCAAGATGGCGCTCGCCAGATTTCCGAAGGTCTGCAGCAAGCTGCTCCCGGAGCAGCTGAACTCAGCGCCGGCTTAATGCTCATTGACGATGGAGCTGGTCAGCTCGCTGACGGCAATAAGCAACTGGCGGATGAAGTAAAGAAAGGCAGCGGTGAAATCCCCTCCTTCACCCCGAAGGATAAGGAAATTCTCTCCAAGGCTGCTGCCAATCCGGTCACTAAGCAAGATGTAGTCACCCCCGGCACTTTCGCCATGGTAGGCGTCTTGGTAGCTTCCCTCCTCTGGGGCGCTGCGCTAATTGCTTCGGCAGGTGCAAGCCGCCGGCAGATTGTAGCAGCCGCTGGAATCGGTGGCTGGCTCTCTAGCCTCACTACTCCGCTAATTGTGAACGGCATCCTCGGTGCAGTACTCGGTGTAGTAGCTGGCCTTATCGGTGAGGTAGGCGTTGGTGTGATGGTTGGTATGGCTTGCGTAGGAGCAGTCGCTGGACTTTCCTTCGTATTCCTCAATCACGCTCTAGTCGCTTGGCTCGGCAATATTGGGCGGGCACTGGCAGGCGTACTGCTCGGCCTCACCATCGTGATGGGTATTACGGCTGGCACCTCTGCTTGGGTGCGCGGGCTCGGAATACTTTCGCCGATTGAGAATGTGGCGGATCTCCTCCGTGCCTTCATGGCAGGCGGTTCAGTAGGCGGCTTAATGCTCGGTATGCTGATATTCGGCGTCATTGGCGTGGCTGCTTCTGCAGCTACTGCTCTCCGCAAGACGCCGGCAGCTCCGGCTTCTGTGGTGGCCTAGAAAGCAAATAGGGAGAGCATAAATCCCTAACTAACTAGAGGCGGGCACTTCTTAAGAAGTGCCCGCCTCATTCTATTGGCCGCACTCTACTGCCATTATTTTGCGGCCTTTGTTTGTATAGTTTGTCTTTTTACATATGGAGTTAGGCATTAACTTTCGGTAAAAGCCACTAAATTTCTTTTAATTAACTATTCTGGAACTATGCGATTAGGTGTTCTTGATATTGGTTCTAATACGGTGCATGTCTTAGTAGTCGATGCACATCCCGGCGCTCGCCCTTCTCCGGCTGCCGGTGACCGTTCTGTAGTGCGGCTCATGCAGTACCTCACGGAAGAGGGAGAAATCAACGAAGCTGGCCGCGCCGCGTTGCGCACTGCTGTGCAGAAAGCCGTAAACTTCGTACAGTCTTTCGGAGTTGACGATTTTATCGGGATGTGCACTTCGGCGCTGCGGGAAGCAAAAAACGGCCCAGAGACTATTGCCGAATTAGAGCAAATATCTGGGATTAAGCTAACGGTACTGAGCGGTAAAGAAGAAGCCGATCTCACTTTTTTGGCGGCGCGGCGCTGGCACGGCTGGGCAGCCGGTAGATTACTCGTGCTGGATATTGGTGGTGGCTCTTTCGAAGTGGCCTACGGCTTAGACGAAGCTCCCGAATTTTCCACTTCTCTGCCGCTGGGAGCGGGGCGGCTTACTCATACCTATTTACAGCACGATCCGCCTACCCTCGCCGAAATGGAAGAATTGCGGGAATACATAAAAGAAGAAATGAAATCGCTAAAGCAGATTGTAAAGCAACTGCCTAGCCCCGATCATACGGTAGCTACCTCCAAGACTTTCCGCTCTTTAGCGCGGCTAGGTGGGCAACTAGTCGCTGTAGTCGGGCCGCAGGAGCGCCGCCGCCTCACCCGCGTGGATCTAGAAGACTGGACCGGGAGGCTCTGGAAAATTCCGGCGAGCGCGCGCCTTGAACTCCCGGGCATTACTCCAGAGCGTACCTACCAAATTGTGGCAGGTGCCGAAGTGGCGTGGCGAGCAATGAAGACCCTAAAGGTGCGCACAATTGAAATTTGCCCGTGGGCACTGCGTGAAGGGGCGATTTTGAATTATTTAGATAAAGAATATCCTTTCAATTAATTTCTTTATCAATTTCAAAAAGAGGCGTATGCGCATAATTTATTTAGGAATCGGTTTTCTCGCTCTGGGCTTGGGCTGCCTAGGAATCGCCCTGCCGGTACTTCCTACCACTCCGTTTTTATTGCTTTCCGCTTTTTGCTTCGCGCGCTCTTCACAGCGTTGGTACAATTTTCTGTACGAAAATCGGGTATTTGGCAAATACTTGCGCGATTATGAAAAGCACGAAATGAGTACTGTTAATAAAATCCGCACCCTGCTACTGATGTGGGCAGGCATGATTTTTTGTATGTGGTTGCTAGATTTTCACCTGCATTTAACTATCTTCCTCACCTTGGTGGGATGCGGCGTCAGTATTCACTTGTTGCGCCTGCGCAACCCAAAAAATAAATAAAGTTTTCCGCGGCTACGGTTCATACTGTGAGCGGAACTAGCATATTACGGGAAAACTACGTACGCTTTTCTTGAAAGTGGCTGTTTGCAAGCCATGCGATGTAAAAATAACTCGACGCAAAAGAAAATATAAGGAGATACCGGTGGAAGCACTTGCAGCAGGAATTTCCCAGGTAGCAGATTTTATTACTCTCTACTGCACAGTCTGGATTTTGATTGGCACAGGGCTTTATCTCACCTGGCGCACGCGCGCCGTACAGGTGCGGCTGTTTAAGCACATGGTAAAAGTGGTATTTTCTTCGCGGGGTGGCGCGCGTGGCGGTATTTCTTCCTTCCAGGCCTTCTGTATTTCGCTAGCTGCCCGCGTAGGAGTCGGAAACGTATTCGGAGTAGCTTTGGCACTGCTAGCTGGAGGCCCGGGAGCTATTTTCTGGATGTGGATAGTGGCTCTCGTAGGCATGGCCACCGCTTTCTTTGAAGCGGTATTGGCGCAGATATTTAAGATACGGGCGAGTGACGGTACTTTCCGCGGCGGACCGGCTTATTACATCAGCATCGGTATGCATTCAAAAGCTCTCGCCGTAATTTTTGCCATTATCACGGCTATCACCTGCGGTATCGTAATTACTTCCGTACAGTCCAATGCGATTGCTTCCACCATGATGAGCTCGGCAAACACTGATCCGATGCTCACCGCGGTGCTTCTCTTTGCTTTCGCAGCACCCATTATTCTCGGCGGTATCCGCTCGGTAGCCCGCGTCACCGAAATAATGGCTCCAGTAATGGCACTCATATATGTGGCGATGGCAGTAGTAATCGTAATTATAAACATCACCGATTTTCCCCGCATAATTGCCAGTATCGTACAGAGTGCTTTCAGCGCTCAACCGCTGGTAGGCGGCCTAGGAGGCGGAATACTAGCGGCGGTAATCAACGGTATTCAGCGGGGGCTCTTCTCCAATGAGGCCGGGCAGGGTACTGCTCCAAATGCGGCAGCTACTGCCACCGTTTCGCACCCAGTATCGCAAGGGTTAATTCAATCTCTCGGAGTTTTTGTAGATACCATAATCGTTTGTACGATGACGGCTTTTGTAATTCTTTCGGCAGGGCCGGAAGTGTGGAGCCGTGCAGATATCAACCCAGCGAATCTCACCACTTTCGCCGTCGCTCATGAGCTTGGGGATTGGGCAATAGTGCCGATGGCCTTAATGATTTTTGTGCTGGCCTTTTCTTCTATCATCGCCGCTTACGTATATTCAGAAGTCAATATCTACTTCGTGACTAAATCGAAGATTGCCACCTGGGGCGTGCGGGTAATTTCTATTATTTCGGTAGTAATGGGAGCGTTAATTTCTCTCGACGTAGTGTGGGCGAGCGTAGATATTGCAATGGCGGTAATGACCATCGTAAATCTGGTAGCGCTAATTTCTCTCGCCAAGTGGGGCGTAGCTGCGCTGAAAGATTATGAACGCCAGCGGAAAGCGGGGATTGCTGAGCCGGTATTTATCGCGGCCACGGCGCAGCTCCCGGAAGACCTCACCACAGGTGTTTGGGTGAAAAAATAAGCTCGGCTTGCGTGGATTGCCTAGTTTACGCTGATTACGGTAATTGTGTTGATTACGGTAATCTCGCTAATTTCGTGGCCGGTGCTGATAAATTCTTCGTCATCCACTAACTAATCCGTCATTTACTAATTAATCCGCCATTCACCAATTAATTTGCTATTTGCCAATTAATGGGTGTGGCACCTTGTTGTGCAAGAAGCTGATTTGCCCGGGAAAAGGGGCGGGAGCCGAAGAATCCGCGCCGCGCTGAAAGCGGTGAGGGGTGAGCAGAAGCAATCACCGGAATATCTCTCAGGAGCGGGCGCAGCTCTTGCGCTTGCCGTCCCCAGAGAATTGCCACTAAAGGGCGAGGGCGAGCGGCTAAAATTTTTATCGCTTGCTCCGTCACCGTTTCCCAGCCGATTCCACGATGAGAAGCGGGTGCTGCCGGGCGCACAGTCAATACTCGATTTAAGAGCAGCACACCTTGCTGACACCAGGAAGAAAGATCGCCGTGGGCAGCAGGGGGGATTCCTAAATCGCTTTCCAGCTCGGCGTAGATATTCTGCAATGAACGCGGCAAAGGGCGCACCTTTTTATGTACGGCAAAAGCTAATCCAATCGGATGCCCGGGAGTGGGATAGGGGTCTTGCCCCACTATCAGCACTTTTACTTTTTCTAACGGGTAGGAGAAGGCGCGCAGTATTTGCGGCGGAGCCGGAAGGAAATCCCGCCCGGCCGTCTGTTCGTTTTCTAAAAAATTCTCTAGTTCTTCTAGGTGGTTACGTAGCGGGGCTAGGGCCTCTGCCCAATCTGGGGCAAGCACTTGGTCAGCAGCTAGAATACGCATAGTTTTATTCTAGTATGATGGCTGCTCGGAGTGCGCGTGAGCATCTAGAAAATCTGCTTGAGTTTTAGGGTTTCGCCCAGGTATCTGGGAGTGCGCGCGAGTACCTGTGGAAGAAAATTTTTCGGAGGTGCTGAGTATTATAAAGAATGAAGCTAGTGCAGAATAGTGAAACTAGTACAGAATATAGAATAAAGCAGGATAGAGCAGAATGTCAGCATCGAAAAGGAGGGGAAATGGCCGAGACACCTCGGGGTACTCCAGCGGCGGCGAAGAAGCTGCAAGAGCAGGTGCTGCGTATTGAAAAAAGTTGGTGGAAAATAGCGAATACGCGCGAGCAGGCAATTCGTAAAGAATTGGGTATTTCTCCGCTGCGTTATTATATGATTCTTTCTAAGTTATTAGATGATGCAGATTTTTATTGGCAAGATCCGCAGTTGGTAGATAGATTGCGGGAGCTGCGCCGGGGGCGCTTGGCGGAGCGCGGCCAAGAAGGTGGCAGGTAGATTCAGCGAAATACGTGCAGAAATAGCTTAGAAATATAACTCGGAATATGTGAGTTGAAAAACTCCTCTAAAACGGGGCAGCATCGCTGTGAATATGGAAAAAGAAGGTAGGCTAGAGACGTGGCAGAAAATTACGCAGAAGATGAATTTGACCGCTTAGCAGAAGGCAGAGAAGCGATTGGTGCGCATCGCCGCCAGCCGCGCGTGAGTGCTTGGACGCTGTGGCTAATAGCTATATTGATAATTTCGCCCATTGTCGGTATCGTCGGCGGGCAAATACTCAGTAACGATAGCGATGTGACGCGTAATTTGAGCAGTTCGCACTCTTCTGCCCAAAGCAAACAAGCTGAGGCAGATAAGAAAGCCGCTGCTGAAAAAGCCGAAGCGGAAAAGAAAGCGGCAGCTGAGAAGGCGGAAGCGGAAAAGAAAGCGGCAGAGGAGAAAGCCGAAGCAGAGCGAAAAGCTGCCGAGATTCAGCACGATACCTTAGTGCGCGTACTCAATGGGCGCGGTGTGCAAGGCTTAGCGGCCGAGCAGGCAGATATTTTGCGCACTGCTGGATATACCACGGTACAAGCCGATAATTACCGCTCCAGTGTTCCTGCCGATTCTACGGTCTACTACGGCACCGAAGATATGAAAGCCACCGCGGAAGACGTAGCGAAGCAGCTGAAAATTACGCAGGTGCAGATGGATTCGGATGCCGTAGGTGGAGCAGGCGGAGTAGCAGTCGTTATTCGGTAATTTTCCAGCAGAGCATTTTTGAGTTGAGCTTTACTTGGATTAGTGCTGCATAGATTGGGGAATTTGAATACTTCCTCGAGCAAACTTGAGCGGCATTGACTCAAATAAATTTGCTAATGGTGAACATTTTTTCACAAATCGTCTTTTAATCTTGCACTCGCGCGGGAAGAGTGCCAGAATCTAATTAGCACTCGGAGATTGAGAGTGATAATTTCCAGCCGATGAGGAATTATGAAATGCGAGATGTGAACGCAGCACATGATTCCGTCCGTCGCGGGCATCAGCTGATTTTAATCAACTCCACTAGGAGGAAAATTTAAGATATGGCAAAGTTAATTGCATTTGATGAAGAAGCACGGCGCAGCATGGAGCGGGGATTAGACCTGCTTGCAAACACCGTGAAAGTCACCCTCGGACCTAAAGGCCGGAATGTGGTGCTGGATAAGAAGTGGGGCGCTCCCACCATTACGAATGACGGCGTTTCCATCGCAAAAGAAATTGACCTCGATGATCCTTTTGAAAAGATTGGCGCGGAGCTAGTAAAAGAAGTAGCGAAGAAGACGGACGACGTAGCCGGAGACGGCACCACGACCGCTACGGTACTGGCGCAAGCACTGGTAAAAGAAGGTCTGCGCAATGTGGCTGCCGGAGCTAACCCTATCGCTTTACGCCGGGGCATCGATATGGCAGTAGAAGCAGTAGTAGAGCAGCTGCTGAAGAACGCAAAAGATGTAGAAACTAAAGAAGAGATTGCCGCTACCGCTGCTATTTCGGCAGGCGATAAAGAAATCGGCGAGCTCATTGCGGAAGCTCTCGACAAGGTAGGTAAAGAGGGCGTAGTTACCGTAGAAGAGTCCAATACTTTTGGTACTTCGCTGGAGCTTACGGAGGGTATGTCTTTCGATAAGGGATATCTCTCCCCCTACTTCGTCACCGATCCGGAGCGGCAGGAAGTATCGCTAGAAGATGCCTACATTCTGCTCGTAGAATCCAAGATTTCCAATGTGAAAGATTTGCTGCCGCTGCTAGAGAAAGTAATGCAGAGCGGGAAGCCGCTAGTAATCATTGCGGAAGACGTAGAAGGCGAAGCCTTAGCCACTTTGGTAGTGAATAAGATTCGTGGCACCTTCAAGTCCACAGCTGTGAAAGCACCGGGCTTCGGTGATCGCCGCAAGGAGATGCTCCAGGATATGGCTATCCTCACCGGCGGGCAAGTAATTTCGGAAACTGTGGGGCTCACCCTCGAGAATGCCGATTTGGATATGCTCGGTAAGGCTCGCAAGGTAGTGATGACCAAGGACAACACCACGATCGTAGATGGTGCCGGTAAGGCAGAAGATATTGAAGCTCGGGTACACACCATTAAGACGCAGATTGAAAACTCTGATTCGGATTACGATCGGGAGAAGCTGCAAGAGCGCTTGGCGAAGCTCGCTGGCGGTGTAGCAGTGATTCGCTCTGGTGCAGCTACGGAAGTAGAGCTGAAAGAGCGGAAGAACCGTATTGAAGATGCGGTATTGAATGCGAAGGCAGCTGTAGAAGAAGGAATCGTAGCGGGCGGCGGCGTGGCTTTGCTGCAGGCGATGGATGATGTATTCCCCTCGCTGAAGCTGCAGGGTGACGAAGAAACCGGCGCCAATATCGTGCGCGTAGCCGTAACTTCTCCGCTGAAGCAGATTGCAGAAAATGCTGGCCTAGAAGGCGGAGTGGTAGTAGAGAAAGTACGCTCACTTCCGGCCGGCCAGGGTCTGAATGCTGCTACCGGTGAATACGAAGATTTGCTGGCTGCGGGAATCAATGATCCGGTGAAGGTGACCCGTTCGGCGCTGCAAAATGCAGCCTCGATTGCTGGCCTCTTCCTCACCACCGAAGCAGTAGTAGCCGACAAGCCGGAACCGCCGGCGGCACCTGCTGCTGGTGATGACGCTGCCGGAATGTACTAAAGCTTTCGGCATAGTCTTTGACTAGTTTCTAAAAGACCGCAGAGTCGTTTATCGACTCTGCGGTCTCTTTAATTCTGCAGGTATTTTCTGCTTCAGATATTTTATAGGTGACGCTATAGGTGGCGGCCTAGTAATCAGGTGCTTCTTCCATGGCGTGCACCGGCTCAGCAGAAATTTCATCAGGAGTAGCCGCTGAATCTACCAGTGCAGAAGCAGGGCGTACCTTTGCTGGCGCTTCAGGATTCTTCACTTCATCTTCCGCTGTGGCGGCCTTTTCCGCTTCGTTCCCTAGCTTGCCACCAGCAGTTTTAGGAAGTCCCGGAGAAAAAGCATCGTCGAGATTCTCCATCGACGAGCGCGGAGTTTCGGCTTCTTTAATTGCTGCTGCTTCTGCCCGCACCACTTCTTCACTCGTAGCGTCTTCGAAAATATACGCCGGAGCATTTTTCTCCGCACTGCCTGCTTTTTCTATTCTTTCTACTGGCTCTGCAGTGTTTTCGCTTGCAGTGGATGCAGCGGATGCGGCAGTTTTTATGCTCTCTACTGGCGCGGTGCTCGGCGTAGCCTTTGGTAAAGCCGGATTCTCGCTAGGTGCCATCTCTGCGTTCCCAGCTACTTGTTTCACTGCTGCGGTAGGCACATTATTTTGGGTAGCTTCAGCAGCCGGCGCAGGCGTAGAAGCCGGCGTCTTTTGCTCTTTAGCTGTGGGCTGTGCGGTAGCTGTGGGCTGTGCGGCACTTTCTGCCCCCGTGGGAACCGAGAGATCGGGCGCGTTTTCTAATTCAGCTTGTAGGCGCTCTAATTCTGCACTTAGATTTTGCCGAGCTACGTTCTCCCACTGTGCAGCTAGAGGTGAAATAAAAAGTTGCGGGCGCGCTAAAAGCCGGCGCACAATTTCAATTCTTCCTTGGAGAAAATGCCCCAGCGGAATATGGGAGTATTCTTGGCGCAACTCTGCTAAGTACTTTTTATATTTTTGCGGCTCCACCGCCAGCGAGCCTAGATGGGCATCGCGCAAAGTCACTTGATCCATATCTATCGCCTGAAAAGCACCCGTTTCCTTAGTAGTTACCTGGGTGTGAGGGCGATTCTTCAAGCTAATAATAAGACCTTGCACAGCGGAAATGGCCTCTTCCGGCATTCCGAGTTGCTGCATTTTTTCCTGCGCTAAATATGCAGAAGCGATTTCGTCTTCTCCGCCGTTGCGCGTATAGACTTCCTGATTAGAAGTAGAAAATACGATTCCGTGGAACCAGCAGGCTAGACGCAAATAATCTGGGTGGGAAGTTTCAGAGGAAAGTGTATCTAGGCGCATCAACATATCTAGTAAATGGTGAATATCGTGGTGATACCTATCTGCTTGACACCAATCGCGCAGCAAAGCTAAGCAACAGGCTTTAATCTGCTCTTCATCTGCTTGTGCGCCGGCGTTCTTTGCTGCTCGGATAAAATTCTGGATAACCCACTGCGGTACATCGTTAAGAGTAACGACGCCTCCTAAATCACGCATGAATGCCATACTATACCTAAAATGAGAAAAACCCGAATTTTTTAGCTATGAAAATACTTTGCTCGGTACGATTGGACATGCGATATATACTAGAGCCGAGTATGCAGGCATATTCCGGGAGGTACCATGGAGATCAAAGATCGGAAATTTTCTAGTCCGGTTTCGTTAGTTGCTCAGCCTTGGCAGGGTTGGGCATTAATCACCGGCGGTACTTCCGGTATCGGCTATGAATTTGCGCGGCAACTCGCGCAGCGCGGAATGAATATAGTGTTGGTCGCCCGCGATGAAGCAAGACTCCAGAGCTGCCGAGCGGAGTTACGGGAATCCTACCAGGTAGAATGTGAAATTTGTGCGGGAGATTTAGCGGATGCGGCCGCGGTGGCAAAAATAAAAGCGCGACTTTTGGCGGCAGAAAATCCGATAACTGTATTCGTCAATAACGCCGGATGCGGTCTTTATGCGCGTCTGAGCAGCACAGACTATTCTGAGATTCGCCGTGCTGCCGAGATAATGGGATTGGCACCCATGGAGCTAGGCGGGGCAGCAGCGGTGGCGATGAAAGAGCGAGGAGCGGGAGTAATTATTAATACTTCTTCTATTGCTGCCTTGGCGCCGATGGGAGCTTATTCCGCAATTAAAGTTTTGTTGAAAAATTTCTCTGATTCGCTCAGCCTAGAGTTACAAGGCACCGGCGTACAGGTACTTACTTTCTTACCGAGTTGGGTACATACGGAATTCCACGCGCGTACCGGAGTATCTAATTCTTCGATTCCGAACTGGGTGTGGAAAAACCCAGAAGAAGTAGTGGCAGAAGCCCTCGCGGGAGTAGAAAAGGGTAAGAATACGGTGATTCCGGCGCGGCGAATTAGAATGGTGGCTTTCCTGGCTAAGCATCTACCGGATTCGCTCGTACGCAAAGCTGCCCGTAAACTCAATAAAGGCCGCCGATGAAAAGGGGAAAAATGAGTAATTTTCGCTTCCAAGAGCCGAAATCTTTAACTGCTGGGCTGCAGGATGCTGCAGAAGATGTAGAGAATGTAGAAGATGTAGAAGATGTAGATACGCTAAACCCGGAAGAGTCTGCCTTGCCGGCTTATCTCAGCTCGCCGCGCCGACGTCTACGCGCAGCCGTGCGCCGTTTTTGCACTTCTCCGCTGATTAATCTCTTACTTAGCCCCGAGGTATATGGAAAACAATATGGGGAAGAATTATTGCAGCTGAGTGCCGCTTCTCCTTTTCCCGGTGCCTATATAGTGGTAGCTAATCATTCCTCGCATCTCGATGCGCCGATGCTCTTTGCCCTTCTTCCCTCGGAAATAACGGCTCGGCTCGCCACCGGCGCGGCAGCTGATTATTTTTATAAAAATCGCGTAGTGGCTGCTTTGACGTCACTTTTCTTTAATACATACCCCGTAAAACGCCACCGCCAACCAGAAAATTCGGCCGCTCCGAATTCAGAAGTTTCGAATCCAGCCACCCCAAATCCGGCCGCTCCGAGCAGCGCTAATAAAAAAATACCGGGCTTTAGCGAGCAGTTGCTGCGCGCCGGAGTGCCGATTTTACTTTTTCCGGAAGGCACCCGCTCCCGCAGTGGAAAACTAGGTGAATTCCACTTCGGTGCCGCGGCTTTGGCTCAGCAGCTCGAAATCCCGGTATTGCCAGTGGCAATGCGCGGTGGGCGCGACGCGATGCCCGTCGGGGCAAAATTTCCAAAGCTAGGGAAAAATCCGGTAGAGATGCATATAGGTCAGCCGTTACTGGGGCAACCAGGCGAAACTGCCGCAGATTTCACCACTCGCCTCAAAGAAGCAATTGCCGCGCTCATAGACGCCGATATAGAAGGTTGATATAGGCGCCGATCTGGCTTCCGATATAGGCGTCAATCTAGATGCCGACTGAACCTAATAGAAAAATCCTTAGATTTCAGAGATCCTCTGACTTTAATTTTTCCAGCCGGGCAGCAACTTCAGCTTGCTCGGTGCTGTCTTCCAGCTCGGCAAATTGACTTTCCAAAGACGTGCTCACCACTTCTTCTCGCCCTGCCGCCACGGCTTCTTCGCGGCGAATCTTATCTTCAAAACGCCCTAGTTCCGAGGTAGGATCTAGCACATTGACAGCGGCAAGAGCATCGTGCACTTGGTTCTGTGCCTGCACTGACTTCTGACGCGCCACCAACTCATCGCGTTTGTTTTTTAGATTCTCTAGCTTGCCGCGCAGTGAATTTAAACCGTCTTTCAGTTTTTCTACTACGGCGCGCTGCGATTCAATTAAAGGCTCAGCTGCTTCTGCTTCTTTTTCCGCTTGAATTTGCCGCTCTAAAGCCAGCTTAGCTAAATTATTGAACTTCTCAGCCGCTTCGGCGTTGCCGCTCGCCTCCATCTCGTGGAATTTCTTTACGGCAGCTGCGGCCTTATTCCCCCACTCGGTGGCGGCGCGCAAGTCTTCAGCGTGATCTGCTTCAGCAAGGCGTAGATTTCCGATAGTCACCGCTATGGCATCTTCTGCCTCGGCAATAGAATTTGTATAATCGCGCACCATCTGGTCGAGCATTTTTTGTGGATCTTCTGCCTGATCGAGCAGGGCATTTATATTAGCTTTCGCCAGTTGCCCAATTCTTCCTAGAATCGATTGCTTCTCTGCCATGGTAGTAGACCTTTCCTGAAGTATTTTTACGTTTCCTATTTTACGGGAAATTTGCCCCTAGTGGAGATACTTCCTAGAATCCCTTTCTGCCGCCCGAGCCACCAAAGCTCCCCGAGCCGCCAAAATTACCTGAACCTCCGAAGCTCCCGGAGCCGCCAAAGTTTCCGCCGCCACCCCAGGTAGAGTTTCCAGAATTAAATATGCCATTGAAGATAGAGGAAAGTATTACTCCGGCTACCACCCCATCCATACTGCCGTTTTTAGATCCGCTATCGCCATTATCCGCAGCTGTTTGCACTGAATCCATGGCTGCTGCTAGGGCCTGCTGAGCTTCTTTTTGTGCAGTCTTATACAGTTCTAGCTGCTCAGATAGTGCTGCAGTTGCTGCCGCTGCCTGCGTTTGGTGAGCGCGCGCCAGCAGAGTACGCCCGCGATTATCTACTCCGGCGCGATGGCTATTAATAAAATCTTCCGCGGCTGCCAGCGCTTTTTCGCTCTGCGTTGCGGCACTTTCAATATGTGCTTGTAGCCGCTGGCGTGCCTCTGCTTCTTCCCGTACATTCTCCAGTGCGGCATCCAAATTTATTTCTGCGTTTTCCAGCTCTTCATTCAGCTCTAGCAAATCGATTCCGGAGTTATCCTGCACGGCTGGGCGTGCCTTCTCTAATGCCGTCTGTGCCGCCGCCTGCGCTTGTAAGATATTTTTCTCCGCCTGCGGTAGCTGATTGGCGTAGTCTACGTCTTCCTGCAAAGAAGCGATATTAGCCTTTAGCTCTGCCGCGGCTTTCCCGAGTTTTTCGGGTGCCGCTAGTAGCCGTTTTCGCAGTTTTTCTGCTTGCTGCAGACTCTCTCCGGCCATTCGCACATAAGGCACAGCGGCATTGTGCTTATTCTCCTGCAGTTGATTCTGGGCCTCGGCCAAGGCTTTTTCTCCCGCCTTGAGCAGCACCGTAATCTGTTTTGGGTAGTTGCGCAGCGGTGCTACTAAAGCTTCATTTCCACTACTCTCTAAATGAGAAATTTCCGCTTCTAAATGCGGTAAATCTGCCTGTACTTCTTTTAAACGTTCTGCCAATTCAGCGGCCTTTTCTCCAGCTTGTTCCGCCAAATCGCGCAGTTTCTGCACGGCGGATTCTTGTTCCTGTAACTCCGCAAGCGCACTATCTACTAAAGTTAAAATTTCGCTGTTCATCTGCCACTGCTGCTGGGGGCTCTCCGGATAGGCATCTCCGAGCGCCGTGCGCAGCGCAAAAGCTTTCTCTAATTTCTTTTGCGCGCTGGCCAGCGCAGCTGCGTATTCTTGCGTATCTTGTATGCCAAATTCGGCGCGCGCAAAT
>NZ_CAMXYE010000023.1 GCF_947253055.1 uncultured Arcanobacterium sp.
CAGGAAGAAAAGCGAAAGGTGGCGCACGGGTGCTTTATCGCGCTGGCGGTGATTATTGTGCTTACTATGGTGGGATTAGTGCTATTTGGAAGTCCTTATTTAGGGTGGAATTATAAAGATCCAGAGACGGCGGTGCTGGGCACCCTTTTTCATTCTTTTGAATGGATCTTCGTACGCACCGCACCGATCGTCATCGTGGCTGCGGTTACGGGAATGGTGTGGACGCGCAGAAAAGAAAACTAAATAGCAGACTAAAAGCTGTGAGTTTAGGATAACCTTAGTTATATGCGTGAATGGAGGGTGAAGTGACTCTTACCTACCGGGTGGCAGCAGGCGTAGTGCGACTAGCGGGCGTAAAAAAGATGTTCCTAAAATCCAAGGAAGATATGCTGGAATACGCAAAGAAGCAAAATGCAAAGTCAGCTTTCAATCTCGCCAAAGCCCAGAAAAGAGCGAATAGAAAAAATTATTTTCTCTTTGAGCGGGAAGTTATGGGCTATCGGCTTGTGCGTTATCAAAAAAATGCCAAACCGGCCGCAGGAGCAGTGCTTTATCTCTTCGGCGGAGGGATGATTACTGGGCCAGATAAGCTGGATTTTTCGCTAGCGGAAAGAATAATGCAGCAAACGGAAAAAGACGTCTGGTTTTTGTTTTATCCTTTGTGTTCCGCAGATCGAAATATAAAAGAAACCTATGAAGTTTGCATTGTCACTTATGGGTTAATGACCAGCGAATACAGGGCAGAAAATATAAGTGTATTGGGATTTTCCTCCGGAGCTTGCCTGGCCGTAGGGATTTTCTTACACAACAATGCCCTGGGTAGGCCTTTGCCGATGCCCGGTAAAATAATTTCAGTTTCTCCCGGCGGGATTCCAGATTTAGCACTTGCAGAAAATAAGGAAATTTGGGAAAAACTTGTGGCACTCAACCCGAAAGACGTCATTATCGATCCTACGTATATTCGTACGGCCCGGGAAATTGCTAAGGGCACGGAAGATTTGCCTGAGTATATGCTAGATGGAACGGTTGGAGATTTTTCCGGTTTCCCGAAGACGTATTTCTATTACGGGGAAAATGAATGCCTCTACGCCTTTGCAGAATATTTTCAACAAGCTATGGAAAAATACCAGGTACCTTACGAGATAGTCGTGGGGGAGGGAATGTGCCACTGCTATCCGCTGCTGCGATTTTTTAAAGAAGGCCGGCAAGCTCAAGAGGAAATTATTGCTCTTTTGAAGTCTTGATGTGAATTGAAGGCTTGAGCGAAATAGGGAATGCGCAGATGCTCGGAATAGAAATAGTTATTTTATGTGCGGTATTTTTTCTGCTGTGTATTTTCGCTACTGGTACCGATAGTAAAAATCTGCAAAATTATGCGTCTTACCCTGATGAAGTGCAAAGACGAATAAGAGAGATACCCGAATATCGAGATAGATTTAAGGAAAGATCTAAAGTAGCTGTGTGGATAGCGAATTTTTTCCTCTTTTTCGGGCTATTTCTCGCTCTCGGGGTATTTATCCGGCAAAGAACTTTTCTGCCGAATTTCCTGGCGCTGTTTCTGCTGGGGCAAGCATTAAATACTTTTGATTTGCTCGTAATAGATCTGCTCTGGTGGCGCAATACGCCGCGGATTCGTTTTTCAAAAATTCCCCAAAAATGCCTCTACCAAGATCCGCAAAAACATATCGCGGCTTTTCTACGAGCTTTCATTATGTATTTTCTTATCGCGCTAATCGACGGATATTTATTGACGTTATTTTAAGGAGTATTTGCGCATTGCTATTTATTAATCCTGTGATTTATTAGCCGTGCGGGTATTAGCTATTTGGTGATTTGCCATGCGGGTATCTGCCGTCACGCAAACTTTCCAAAAAGTTTAGTTATTTTCCGTAAAAGCGTCGGCACTTTCTGCAAAAGAGTATATATTTATTGTAATAAATCATATATGGTTAGGGTGTTAGGCAGCTAGATACGATTCGGGCACTGTGGAAAATTTACCACCACAAACTGGGAATTAACAGTGCAGGAGTCAGTTTTAGCAGTGCTACTAGCAAAAAGTATCGGTCTGGATCCTCGGAGAAAGAAGGAATATCGTGGAAAGATTTCTAGGAAAAGTTGCAGTGGTGACGGGAGCCAGCTCTGGTATGGGGCGTGGTATTGCCCAGGCTCTTTGCGCAGAAGGTGCTACGGTAATCGTGGTGGCGCGGCGGCAGGAACGCTTGGAGGAGCTGGCCGAGAAATGCCAGAATATGCCCGGTAAAATTTTGCCGTATGTAGCAGATTTAATGCACGACGAAGAAAACCACAAGATGATTGATTATGCACTTGCCCAAGCGGGTCGGCTAGATATTCTCATTAATTGCGCCGGCATGATGGACGAAATGAAACCGGTCGGCGAAGTAGATGATGATCTCTATCGGCGGGTTATGACCTTAAATGTGAAGAGCCCGATGTTGGCTATGCAAAAAGCGGTGCAAATCATGGAAAAGCAAGGTGGTGGCAATATCGTTAACGTCGCTTCCATTGGAGGCACGAATGGTTGTAAAGCCGGTGCCGTCTACACTATGTCGAAGCATGCACTGATTGGCCTGACGCAAAACACCGCTTTCATGTATGCCGGAAAAAATATCAGAACTAATGCCATTTGCCCCGGTGGAGTTAAGACCGAAGTGGGAATCAATATGAAGAATCCGAGCCCCCTCGGTTTGGAACGAGTCATGGCGGGAGTGGATACTTCGATTCGGCAGGCAGAAGTGGAAGAAATAACTGGTTTAGTTCTCTTTATCGCCAGCGACGCCGCTTCTTTTATCAATGGCGCAGTTATCGCAGCAGACGGGGGAGTGACCGCCTGCTGAGAAAATAAGGGCTGGATGAAACTGCTGTAAAGCGGGGGCAAAGTGTAGAAAATCCTCTGCCGCACGCTAAAGCAGGTATGCTGGAGATATGGAAGATATCGCCCGCATTATGCAGATGGAAAAAGTGCTGAATCGTTTACTGGATAACTTACAAAAAGCGGAAGCCGCTTTAGATAGTTACGCAGAAATTACTTCTGACGTAGCTATCTTGGATAAGTATTATTCTGGAGCAGAGTGGTGGGCAGATCTGGCAGCTGACGAAGAGGGGCGGCTTCCAGAAGATTTAGAACGAGGCGTACTTTCGGAAGATGGCATCTACAATGCCTTTTTCTATGCCGATTCTCTGCGCCAGCGCTTGCAAGATCTAACTAGCGAACTCTAAATCACTACTCCATACGGTTTACCGAAAGCTGGGTGACTTTCCCTACCGTGGCAGAAATAAGCCAAATTATTAGGGCGGATGCTGCCAAGGCGCCGGATAGTACGGCTAGGTAGATTCCGGAAATTTGCGCCTGCATGGAGCTGGAAAAGTTGTTGACAAGTAAATAGCCGAGAAGTACACCGCTGCCGGCCGAAATTATGGAAATGGCTGCTAAAGGTGAGAAAGACTCAACTAACACCATACGCCGGAGGCGGCGCGGTTCCATTCCCGCCAGCCGCAGCGTCAATAGGCTGCGTCGCCGCTCTATTATTGAGGCGTAGGTGGATACAGTGAGAGAAATAATAGCCACAATTAGCGTCACAGCTAGTCCGGTATAGGTTAGATATACCAGCATACGCGTATAACTTGAATATACGTTGCCGTCGTAATTGGGGCGATAATCCATATCTACTCGTGAAGTGCTGGGCAGTAATTCCGCCAAATCAGAGCGTAACTTTTCAATGTCGGAGGCTTTCTGCAAGGAAAGCAGGTATCCCGGAGTGGAATCCTCTTCATTGTAGTCATTCAGCAGTTCGGCTCTACTTCCTTTTCCGATTGCTCCTGCTTCGGATTTAGGAGCGTGGAAATGTAGTAAAGCATATTCTCCATCGCAAGAAAAATCTTCTAGATAGGGGAGAGCATCTGCACACTTAAAGAGCGTATAGGCGTAGTTTATGCTCTCTGCTTTTGCTGCGGAATTTATATATTCTTTGGCTAATATTTGCTGAGTAGCATTATCGCTGACGGCCGGGTTGGAATCCGATACAAATAAGGTGACGCTAGTATCTTTTAAGTAATAATTTACTTGATCTTTCGCGTCTATCGCTTCGTATCCAGATATGCCAGTGAGGAAGAAACTTCCGGCAAAGAGCGCTAATACCACTCCCACTATAGAGCGAGAGATACGCCGAGCATGAGCTTGTACGTAGTTTTCTCCGATATATACTTCGGTACTGCGTGTACGTAGTGATCTCAGCTTCGCTATTAAAAAGGTTAAATAGGGGCTGGCTATTACTAGCCCAATCATTACCACCATAATGCTGGCGAGGAAAGCTACGAGGTAGCGGTCGTTGGTACTCTGGGGAACGTAATAAACGAGGAAAATACTTGCACCCATTCCTCCTAGCAGCGGTAATAGGCGCCAAAAATGAGGGCGCGGTGATTTTTTGCTCTGCCGTGCCACTCCGAGCGGGGAAGTGAATAAGCGGCGCAGTCCCCGCGCATTAGCAAAAATTACCGCTCCGAAAGTGATGGCGATAATTATTAGATACTGTTGCCAAGAAAGGGTGAGTTGTTCTGGAAAATAGCGGCTGCTGGAGAGCGTAAAATTGGAAAGTGCCGGGCGCAAAGCCGTGCCAATAATAATTCCGCCGATAGTTCCGATTGCCGCTGCCACCGCGGATTCAAATAAAGAAATAGTGGCAATTTGCCTTCCCGTAGCTCCCCCTAAACGCAGAGCCGCATAGCGCTGCTCCCGCTGCACTCCACCGAGCTGGGCTGCCACAATGAGGAGCATAATCACCGGGAAAAGTACTATTAATATTCCCAAATAAAAGACTTTGCTTATCACTTTAGGAAAAACATCACCAGCATTACTGCGGTGGAATTTATAGACGGGGAAAGCGCCCGAATTGGGATCAGAATGTAGATTATCTACGCCGCTGATAACTACCAGCGAATCTCTGCCGTAGACCATATCATGCGGTATTTCTCCCTTGTAAATTTTCCCGAAACGTTTTTGTATCTCCATTTCGGGATGTTTCTCTACTATCTGTTTCAATGCAGGTGATAAGTAGTATTCACCATTATTGGGTACCGCAAGATCGAGCATATTTTCGATATTAGAATCTCCGCGCTCCACCAAGTATTGTTCGATGCGGTCATCTTGGTATTTCAATAAAGCGCCGCCGGTCTCCGGTTTTATCCACAGTGGCTTTATCCCGTCTCGTTCTGCTCCGTTACTCGGAGATTTCGTTGATTCTTCGTAGGCATCCGATATGGAGGTAGTGAACCCATAAGAAGGGTTTTGGAATATAGCGTTGTGGAATGAGGTATAGACTACCAGCATAGCTACACCGAGAGCCACGGTAGCGCCGATAAGAAGCAAGCGCCCTAAATTAGAGCGGATTGATTTTTTAAAAAGAATCCAAGCGAGTTTCATTAGGCGTTTACCAGCTTTCCATCTCGTACTACTACTTCGTTATCGGCATAGGCAGCTATGAGTGGTTCGTGGGTCACTAGCACTACCGTAATGTGGCGATTGCGCGCTTGAGCTACCAGTAATTCCATCACGCGTTCCGAATTATAAGAATCGAGTGAACCGGTGGGTTCGTCGGCAAAAATTACTCTCGGTTCGTAGGTGAGCACCCGAGCCAGTGCCACGCGCTGGGCTTCTCCACCCGAAAGCTGGCCGGGTAGGGAATACTCTTTACCAGCTAGGTCTACGGCAGCGAGCGCAGCTTGCGCTTTTTCTTGGGCGTCTTTCAATTTCATTCCGCTGAGTAGTAGCGGTACTGCCGCATTGTCGAGGGCTGATAGCTCTGGCACTAATTGGGAAAACTGAAAAATAAAGCCAAATTCGCTACGGCGCAGTAGTGTACGTTCGGTATCGTTCAGGGAGGTGATGCGGGTATCTCCGTAATATACTTCGCCACTATCAGGTAAGATAATTCCTGCTAGGCAGTGCAACAGCGTTGATTTACCGGAGCCAGAAGGTCCCATAATTGCGAGTACTTTTCCGCTCTCAATTTGCAGAGATAAATCATTTAGGGCGGCTGTTTTTCCAAAATTTTTCACTAAATTATTTGCTTTAATCATGGAGTTCTTCTTTCAGGGTGGTAAGGCGGGACGACGTGAGATCTATCCAGCGTAAATCGGCTTCTATATGAAAAATTGCATGGTCTATCTGTAGATGTTCGGCGAGGCTGCTGTTCCGGCGTTTTTCGACGAGCTCGCGCATTCTTTGAATGTGGGCATGGCGTTGATTCTGCAAGTAAGCAGCGGCATCGCCATCTAAAAGCAATGCCAGTACCGTTTTGATGTAAATAGTGGAATGTAAATTGGGGCTGGGCGCTTCTGGGGTATTAAGCCAAGTAAGTAGCGCATTCGTGCCAATTTCCGTAATTTCATAGCAGGTGCGCGCGGGGCCGCCGGACGCATCTGAATTCGCTATTTCGATTATCTGTTGATTTTTCTTTAGCCGCGAAAGCGTGGAGTAAATTTGCCCGGCAAGTATGGGCTTCTCTGATCCGAAAAGATCGTCATACATTTGCTTTAGAGAATAGCCGTAGCTGGCTTCTTTCGCTATCAAACCCAGCATCGCATATTGCGTAGACATATAATCTCCTAATTTACCTGTATATCTTGGCTTTTTGTAACTGGAAAATCTTTTAGACGACCAGTGCAGCCCTCACTATACACTCAGTGTATAGTGAGATGCAAACGAGTTTATGCCGGCGTGTTTTGAAAACTTATTACGCAAGATAGTGAATTGTAGATGCGCGGAATACCTACTGTAGATGCGCGTAATACAATTACAGATACGCAGAGCGATATATAAATTGCCCTAAATCAGTGGGAAAGTTCAGGCAAAACTGATAAGAAAATCAGGCTAAATTAAAGGGAGAATTGCGGGAAAAAGGCGAAGAAACTATGGCAAAGTAGTAAGGAAGTTTGGAAACTTATTAGGGAAGTCTTGGTAAGAGATTTAGGGAAGTTACTATAAGAGATCTAACGAAATTGCCGTAAAAGAATTTAAGGAAATTGCTGTAAAAGAAGCGACACATAAGAAGTTAGGAATAGCAATAGAGCAAGTAATAGATGTAGCTGGGATAGAGGTCTCAATACGCCGGCGGCGCGGAATGCGCAATATGTATTTACGGGTATTACCTCCTACAGGAGCAGTGCAGGTGAGCGCGCCTTATTTTCTCAGCCGCCGGCGAATTGAAAAATTTGTAGCGGAAAATATCGCGCAAATTTCTCGCCAACGCCGGCAAATACAGAAAATCTATCCTAATTTTCACTACCAACCGGGTGAGCTGCATTATCTGTGGGGAGATCTCTATCCACTACGGTGGGGAAAAGCGAAAAGTTGGAGCGCCGAAAAAACTGCTAAAGAAATTATGCTTTTTCTTCCGGCGTCTTTCTACCGGGAAGTCGCGCATTATGAAGCAGCGCATCGTGAAATTGCACATTATGAAATCGCGCCCGAGCTGAATAGCCTTATATATGAGTTTTCTTCGGCGGAGAAAAAATGCTGCGCCCGTGCCCTCGAAAATTTCTATCGGCGCGAGCTGAAAGTAGCCCTGGCGCAGGTGGCAGAAAAATACGAAACTCTCTTGGGAGAAAAAGCTAGCGAATACCGTATCCGGCGGATGCGCACTCGCTGGGGGAGTTGTAATGTAGATAAACGCCGCATTTGGATAAATTTGCAGCTAGCGCAGCTTCCGCCAGTCTGTTTAGAATATGTGGTAATCCGTGAACTATTGCATCTAAAAGAAGCAAAACATTCGCCGCGGTTTTATGCTCTTTTAGAGCAGTATTGCCCAGATTGGAAGCAATGGGATCCAAATAATTTGGTCACCAGAAGTGATTTCTGGGAGGAGCGAAATAAAAACAATGGATTTGAAAGAGCTTAAAAAAGAACCTGGAAAAGAGCCTGGAAAAGAGCCTAGAAGAAGGGCATTTCCAGGCAAATTCGGAAAATTAGCAATGTTAATTCTGCTTTTTTCGGGCGGCTATTTACTGCTTTTTTTGCGCGTGCACTACACTCTAATTCCGGTTTTGAACAATATAGCTCTTTTAGTGGGAATTTTATTTATTTTGGCCACAGCTATCGGAGTAATAATTCTCCTAGCGCTTCTACCTATCGCTAATCTGCTGGGGCGAATTCTCAAGGTGATAGTGGTGATTTTACTTCTGGGTGCGCTGTGCTTGGGAGGATTTCTTTCTTTACTGTATATTGCTTTCGAATTTCGAAATAATAATTCTTTTCATTCGGAAGGAGAGCAATATTATTGCGTAGAAGCGGGTTTCCCTGATATTTATTACGATATTTATAAGCGCACTAGTTGGGCGACGATGGAAAAAGTCGTGGAGTATCTAGAGTATGTGCCAGAGAAAATTACGGAAGAAAATGCTCCCGATTTACTGAAAGGCCATGCGCCACAGAGTGATCAATGAAAACAAATTAACAACTAAAGCTGCCGGTTACTTACCGCACGCCGGGAGATGCTAGGCTGTAACGGCATGATTTATTATTTACCGGTAATTATTTGGGGGATATACCTTGAGTGTAAATAGCTTTAATGCTTGTTCGCAGCTGCAAGTAGGGCAGAAAAAATACGAGATTTACCGGCTTTCTGCGCTGGCTGGAGTGGAGCGGCTTCCCTACAGCTTAAAAATACTTTTAGAGAATTTATTGCGTAATGAAGATGGCGCTAATATACGAGCTGAGCATATTAAGGCACTTGCGGAGTGCAATCTCCGCGCCGGTGAAAATCAAGAGATTCAATTTACGCCAGCGCGAGTGATTATGCAGGATTTTACTGGTGTACCTTGCGTGGTAGATTTAGCGGCAATGCGTGAAGCAGTGGCCGAGCTGGGGGGAAATCCCGATGTCATTAATCCGCTGCGCCCTGCCGAGATGGTTATAGATCATTCGGTGCAGATCGACGTATTCGGTAGTAAAGATGCCTTAAAACGCAATATGGATCGGGAATATGAGCGCAACGGCGAACGCTACCAGTTTTTAAGGTGGGGGCAGAACGCTTTTCAGAATTTCAAAGTAGTACCTCCGGGGATGGGTATAGTGCATCAAGTAAATCTGGAGTACCTCGCCCGCGTCGTCATGCAGCAGGAAAAAGACGGCGTAGTGCAGGCATATCCCGATACTTGTGTGGGTACTGATTCGCATACCACCATGGTGAATGGTCTAGGAGTGCTCGGCTGGGGAGTAGGCGGTATTGAAGCAGAGGCCGCTATGTTGGGTCAACCGGTGTCGATGCTTATTCCTCCCGTAGTGGGCTTCCGGTTACGTGGAGAAATACCGGCCGGTGCCACTGCTACAGATGTGGTGCTTACTATTACGGAAATGCTACGCGCAAAAGGCGTAGTAGGAAAGATAGTTGAGTTCTATGGAGATGGTCTTTCGCAGGTGCCGCTAGCGAATCGCGCTACTATCGGCAATATGAGCCCTGAATTTGGCTCTACCGCAGCTATTTTCCCGATTGACGAAGCCACCTTAGATTATCTGCGCTTGACCGGCCGCAGTGCTGAGCAAATTGCACTGGTGGAAGCATATGCAAAAGAGCAGGGGCTATGGGCTAATCCGCAGGTGGAGCTAGAGTATTCCGAATATATGGAATTAGATTTATCCACGATAGTGCCCTCTATCTCTGGGCCGAAACGCCCGCAAGATCGAATTGCGCTAGCGCAGGCACAGCAGGCATTTTTGGAAACGCTTCCTAACTATCTAAATTCAGATACGGCGCAAAGTGCGGTGCCGGTACAGGGAATCGACGGTTCGGATACTTCACTGAGCAACGGCGATATTGTAATCGCCTCTATTACCTCCTGTACTAATACTTCCAACCCCTCGGTAATGTTGGCCGCAGCTTTATTAGCGCGCAATGCAGTAGCGAAAGGGCTGCGTAGTAAACCCTGGGTAAAGACTTCTTTAGCGCCCGGTTCTAAAGTGGTGAGCGATTACTATGAAAAAGCCGGATTATGGCCGGCGCTCGAAGCACTCGGATTTAATTTAGTTGGCTATGGGTGCGCCACCTGTATCGGCAATTCGGGCCCGCTTCCGCAAGCAATTTCCGATGCCGTCAATAAAGAAGACTTGGTGGTACTTTCCGTACTTTCCGGAAACAGAAATTTTGAGGGGCGCATAAACCCAGATGTAAAGATGAATTATTTAGCTTCGCCGCCTTTGGTGATTGCCTATGCGCTGGCGGGGAGCATGAACTTTGATTTTGCTACTATGCCGCTGGGGCAAGATGAAAACGGTGCAGATGTATATTTGCGTGATATCTGGCCAGATCCAGCAGAAGTAGCAGCAGTAATGGCAGCCACTATTGATACGGAAATGTATCGGCGCAACTACCGAGATATTTTCGCTGGTGATGAGCGTTGGCAAAATCTATCGACCCCGGCGGGTGAGCTTTTTGCCTGGGATGCTGATTCCACTTATATTCGCAAACCACCTTATTTCGTAGGTATGAAGAAAGAGATTCAACCGGTGGTAGATATTGTGGGAGCGCGCGTACTGGCGAAGCTCGGCGATTCTGTGACTACTGACCATATTTCTCCGGCTGGTGCTATTAAAGCTAATTCTCCAGCTGGGCGTTATCTGGAAGAGCAGGGAGTAGCGCGAGCTGATTTTAATTCCTACGGTTCGCGCCGCGGCAATCATGAAGTGATGATACGAGGTACTTTCGCCAATATTCGGCTCCGCAATCAACTATTAGACGGCGTAGAAGGCGGATACACCTGGAATTTCCTCAGCGATAAAGAAGAAGCAATTTTTGATGCCGCGCAGGCTTATAAAGAAGCAAAAGTGCCTTTGGTGGTTTTAGGTGGTAAAGAATATGGATCGGGCTCTTCGCGCGATTGGGCAGCTAAAGGTACTGCTCTGTTGGGAGTGAAAGCCGTATTGGCTGAATCCTTCGAGCGTATTCACCGTTCCAATCTGATTGGGATGGGAGTGCTTCCCTTGCAGTATCAAGAAGGCGAAAATGCAGCTAGCTTAGGGTTAGATGGGAGCGAAGTATTCACGATTTCCGGGATTTCTGCGCTGAACTTCGGAATTACTCCGGAAACGCTCAGGGTAACTGCGGAAAAGAGCGACGGGGAAAAGATTACTTTCGCGGTGCGGCTGCGTATTGATACCCCGGGTGAAGCAGACTATTTCCGCCATGGGGGAATTCTGCAATATGTACTGCGGCAGCTGGTAGGCTAAAACGCATGGGCATTCTTGCGAAAATTTCAGACCCAGCTGATATAAAAAAGCTGAGCCTTTTGGAGATGCGCAGTTTAGCGCAGGAAATTCGCCGTTTTCTCATCACTAATGTGGCGCGTACTGGCGGGCACTTGGGCCCTAATCTGGGCGTAGTGGAGCTGAGCATTGCGCTGCATCGGGTATTTGATTCTCCCGCCGATAAATTAATATTCGATACTGGGCATCAAGCATATGTGCATAAATTGCTTACCGGGCGCAGAGATTTTACGCAGCTGCGGCAGGCGGGCGGAATTTCTGGTTATCCTTCCCGCCGAGAATCAGTGCACGATATTGTCGAAAATTCGCATGCTAGTACTTCGCTTTCGTGGGCAGATGGAATATCGCGGGGAATGCAACTCCAAGGAGATGATCATTGTGTGGTCGCCGTGATAGGCGACGGAGCTATGACTGGCGGTATGAGCTGGGAAGCTTTGAATAATATCGCGGAAGATAGCAACCGGCGGCTCATAATAGTGCTCAATGATAATGGGCGTTCTTATGCTCCTACTATCGGCGGTATGGTGCGGAGGATTGATTCTTTTAAAAAAATTGATGAATTTCGCATCAGTAAAGAATATGAAGATCTTCTCGAACGCATTAAAAGCAATTTGAAAAAATCGGGGCTTCCCGGGAATTTGGTCTACGATACCTTGCGCGGATTGAAGCAAGGAGTAAAAGGTGCGCTGGTAGATGCAGGTATTTTTGATTCGTTGGGCTTGAAGTATATTGGGCCGATTGATGGGCATAATTTGGAAAATTTACTAGAAGCTTTCCAAATGGCAAAAGATTACGGCGGGCCAGTGGTGGTGCATGCTATTACGGAAAAAGGCCGTGGCTATAAGCCTGCAGAAGAAAATAAGGCAGATCATTTTCACGCTGTGGGGCGTATTCACCCCGAAACGGGCCTGCCAATCGTCGAATCTCGCTTCGGCTGGACGAGTGTATTTTCCGAAGAAATGCTGCAGCTGGCGCGGGAAAATCCCAAATTGATCGGGGTGACGGCGGCGATGCTGCTGCCGGTAGGTTTAGGGCCTATGCAGCAGGAATTCCCGGAGCGCATAATTGACGTGGGAATTGCCGAGCAGCACGGCATGACTATGAGTGCCGGATTGGCGAAAGCTGGTATGCATCCGGTATTTGCTCTCTATGCCACTTTTATGAATCGGGCTTTCGATCAATTGCTGATGGACGTCGCGCTACACAATGAAGCCGTAACTATCTGTTTAGATCGCTCTGGTATTACGGGTGACGATGGACCCTCCCATAACGGTATGTGGGATCTTTCTCTGGCTGCGATGATTCCGGGCTTGCAGGTGGGAGTGCCGCGCGATGGGGAGCGCTTGCGAGAATTATTGCGGCAGGCGGTGCAGATTTCTAGCCCGACGCTGCTGCGCTATCCGAAAGGTCCAGTACCGCCCGATATTCCCGCTATCGCGAAACGAGGAAGCCTTGATGTGCTCTTTTCGCGAACGCTGCCGGGAGAAAAACCGCTCTTAGTGATGGGAGTGGGAGCCTTTAGTGCTTTAGCCGTGCAAGGCAGTCAACTAGCAGATACCGGCACTCTCGTGGTAGATCCGCGCTGGATTCTCCCTATTGCTGAGGATTTATTGCAGCTCGCGGAGGAAGTAGCTGGGTTTGTGGTGCTGGAAGATGGTTTGGTAGACGGGGGAGTAGGCAGTGAACTGCAGATTGCTCTGCAAAAGCGGGGAATCATGCGCCCCGTGCGCGCCCTGGGAATCAATAAAGAATTCATTATGCAAGGGAAGAGAGCCGATATCCTAGCTGCGGAAAATCTGACGCCGGCAGGAGTGGCACAAGAAATTACTAATTTCGCCGAGGGAATAAAGGATAAAGAATAAGGCTTCTAGAGCGAGTATTTACTGGGTAGCTGCCGAAAGTGCCTTCACCACTTCTTGACACTGCCAATTACGCGCACCCCAGGTAACTAGTTTTTCTTGCAAATCGGAATAATCTTTCCAGCCTTCCCAAGCGGCGCGTTTTTGTAATTGCGGCTTTAACAGCACTTCTTGGCGAATTCCTAACTGCGCAGCGTAGTTAAGTACAGCTGGGCGGAGCGTATTCCAGCGTTCATAGGCGTCACTATGGGTATGCTGCCAGCGGTTTACCGGTGGAAAAAGGCTGGGCTTTTCCAGCAATTTTTCTGGTAACTCCTCTAGAGGCGATTTCCACGCTTCGTTAATAGCCTCCCACCATATCGGAATATCTTTTTTCCGTACCCGTGAACGCATCTGCGGAGCTGAGCGCACATCGGCTTGGGAGCGGGGGCGGCGTTTGGCCAAGGCTCCTAAATCGCGCGCCGGAAGCACCAAATCTGGTGCTAAATCGCGGGCTTTGGCGAGTTCATCTCGGCGTTGCCAGAGTAGTTCCAGCATTCTAAAGGCGCGGCGATCTTTAATGCCATTTTGCCGGGCCGCTTTTCGCCACGGCTGTTTTCTGGGAGGGCGCGGCGGGCGCGTCCGCACATATTCACATTCTTCTTCGAACCAAGCTGTTCTGCCAGCTTTCTCCAGCTCCACTGTGAGTTTATCTTTTAATTCATGCAGTAGCTCTACATCTAAAGCCGCATAGGCGCGTAACTCTGCTTCCAGCGGCCGCTTCGACCAATCTGCCCGCGAATGTTCTTTTGCTAATTTATATCCCAGTACGTGGGCGGTCATAAACTGCAGAGATACACTCTCATATCCGAGAAGTAAACCAGCTATTTCGGTGTCGAAAAGTTTGCGGGGGCTTAAGCCTAGTTGAGCCAGGCAGGGAAGGTCTTGATCAGCTGCATGCAAAATCCATTCCCCCTGCATTATCTGCGCGAGCGGCGCTAGTTCAGCTTCTATCCCCACTGGATCAATCAGAAAAATTTCTCTTCCGCGCCGCTTTATTTGTACAAGATAGGCGCGGCTAGAGTAGCGAATTCCCATTGCGCGTTCGGTATCTACCGCAAATTCTCCTTTGCCAGCTTCTAGCGCAGTTAATGCTTTCTGAATATCCTTATTGATTAACTCGGGTATTCCATCGCGGGGAGCAGATAAAAGAGTGCCAGGTAACTCCGCTAAATTCAAATTTTTTCCGCCTTTCGCGGTAGCGAGCTGATATTTTCCACAAAAGGAGGCAAACCGGCCAAAGAAGCGGCAAAATCAGCCCAGGCGTGCAGATGCTCGGTCAAATAGGGAGTAGCAGGGCTCCAAGAGGCGCGCAATTCCAGTTCAATGCGAGAAGAATTTATATATAATCCACCGAAAGTCTCATTGAAAATACGAGTGACGGTACCACTGAGATTATGAAAAGACGCTCCCTGCTTTTGCAGAGATTCTGGCAACCAAGACCACGCTACTTCGCCGAGTAATGGGTCATCACCCATTTCACTTTCTATAGGAGCACGGGCGTGCACAATAACGCGAAAATTACCATCCCACGCACTTTGCCCGGCGGGGTCATAAAGCACTACAAATTTGGTGTCTCCCAGATAGTGATCGGGATCTAAATCCGCCGTATCATTTATTTCCGCTTGTAGCGCGACTGCCCAAGGAGCTATGCGGGTAGGAGCCGGGATTTGCGTAATATGAAATTCGGGTCGAAAACTTTGCCCTTTTAAGGATTCGAGGGCAGTACAGAAATCACGAGGAGGAGTTTCTTCCGAATCAGACACACCTGCACTTTACCGCCCTAAAGCACTTTTTCCCTCTAGGCACGCCGATTTCCCGAGGTGATCAAAATGCTAACGGCTGGTAAATTTAATTTTTGCTGGCAGTAATTCCGGAGAGCTTATTGCCAGTATCCTTAGATTTAGTAGCTTTTCGAATAAACACAATCACGGAGCGGGCGGGCACCGGGAAGTTCATTTTTGCTCCCAGAGCCGCCGGTAAATCTATTTTTGTGCTGGTAGCGAGCACTAATTCCCAGGGCTGCGCGTTATCAGAATCGGGAATAGTGAAGGTTAAATCTTCTTCGGAAGCATTAAAAGCGAGGAGGAAATCATCATCGGTAATATTTCGCCCGTGGGAATCTGGTTCGAGAATTTTATCGCCGTTTACAAAAATGAGTAGGGAACGCGCATAAAAAGTATCCCAATCTTCGGCGGTCATATAGGAAGCATCGCCGCGCATCCATTCGATATCTCCTTGGGCGCTAGTGCCTCCCCGCAGTGCTTCGCCGCGTAAGAAACGGCGCCGGCGGAATACCGGATGATCTTTCCGCAGTTTTATAAGTTGTTGGGTGAAGACGAAAAGTTCTTTTTGCCAGTCTTCCACTTGCCAGTTAATCCAAGATAGCTCATTATCTTGGCAGTAAGTATTATTATTTCCGTCTTTGGTAGTGCCTATTTCATCTCCGTGCGAGAGCATCGGCACCCCTTGGGAAAGTAGCAGAGTGGTGAGAAAATTCTTCATCTGCTGGAGGCGCAAGGAGTTAATCTGCGGATCAGTGCTGGGCCCTTCGGCTCCGCAATTCCAAGAGCGGTTATGGGACTCCCCGTCGGCGTTATTCTCGCCATTTGCCTCATTGTGTTTTTCGTTATAGGAAACTAAATCGTGCAGCGTGAAGCCGTCGTGCGCCGTAATGAAATTAATTGAAGCTACGGGGCGTCTTCCGGAATTTTCATAGAGATCAGAAGAACCGGAAAAACGGGAGGCGAAGTCATCTAGCAGGGAAGGTTCGCCGCGCCAAAAATCGCGCATAGTATCGCGATATTTTCCATTCCATTCTGTCCAAAGAGGAGGAAACTCTCCTACGTTGTATCCGCCATCGCCGATATCCCACGGTTCGGCAATTAGTTTCACCTGAGAAATAATCGGGTCTTGTTGGATAATATCGAAAAAAGTGGAAAGTTTATCTACGTCGTGCAATTCGCGGGCCAGCGTCGAAGCTAAATCAAAACGGAAGCCATCCACATGCATCTCCGTGATCCAATAGCGCAAAGAATCCATAATTAACTGCAGAGTGTGCGGAGCGCGCATATTTAGGGAATTGCCGGTGCCGGTGGTATCAAAATAATGGGCGGCATCGCCGGGCACCAGGCGGTAATAGTTTTGATTATCCAAACCCCGGAAAGAGAGGGTGGGCCCTAAATGATTTCCTTCCGCGGTGTGGTTGTAGACGACGTCTAAAATCACTTCAATATCGGCTTCGTGAAGTGCTTTTACCATAGATTTGAACTCATCTACCTGCTTGCCGGGACCTTTTTCGGAGCAGTAAGTATTCTGAGGTGCAAAATAACCGATGGTGTTGTAGCCCCAGTAATTAGAAAGTCCTTTTTCCGTCAGCGAGGTGTCATTTACAAACTGGTGTACCGGCATGAGCTCCAGTGCCGTAATCCCCAAATCTTTTAGATACTTAATCGTGGTGGGGTAGGCAATTCCCATATAGGTGCCACGCAATTCTTCCGGCACTTCTGAATCGAGTTGGGTAAATCCTTTTACGTGTGCTTCGTAGATGACGGAGTTGTGATACTCGTGGGCGGGTGGGCGATCGTGCCCCCAATCAAAATAGGGATTATGTACCACCGAAAGCATCGTATGCCCGAGCGAATCTTCCGCTATATACTCCTGTGGATTCGCGAAATTATAAGAAAAATTGGCTTGATGATTAGCCACTTGCCCGTCAATTGCTTTTGCGTATGGATCGAGCAGAATTTTACTGCTATCGTGGCGGAGGCCTTTTTCGGGAGCGTATTCTCCATAAGCGCGGAACCCATAATGTTGGCCCGGGCCGACTCCCGGAAGGTAGCAGTGCCATACGTAGCCATCTATTTCACTTAGGTTAATTCGGGTCTCTTGCAGATCTTTATCGATTAAGCAGAGCTCTATTTTTTCTGCAGTAGAAGAGAAAACGGCAAAATTAGTGCCACTACCGTCGTAAGTAGCTCCGAGTGGATACGGAGCACCAGGCCAAACTTCCATATATAACTTCTTTTCTCACTGCGAAATTAGCGCACATCTTGGGAGTGTGCGCTCTTATTTACGTGTTTTTGTTAAGTTTCCTTAACTTGTTAGGTTTTCTTATTTACTAAGTATAGCGAAGAGTTATCTGCGTATAGGGAAGAATTATCTGCGCAGGGGAGCGCGCCGCTTTCTAATAGGCATTTCTTTTAGGAGTGGGCGATACTGGGATCGAACCAGTGACCTCTTCCGTGTGAAGGAAGCGCGCTACCCCTGCGCCAATCGCCCATAACGCAGATAATCGTATATCGACCTTGCGCTTTTCGCAAACTCCCAGAGGTGGCGCAGGTCATCTTCTCTGATTGGACAGGAGAGGGAAATTTTCGCTATATTAGTTCCGCACCCGTTAAGGGAATGCATGTGCGGATGTAGCTCAGTTGGTAGCTGTCTCTTATACACATCTGACGCTGCCGACGAAACCTTATGGGTGTA
>NZ_CAMXYE010000024.1 GCF_947253055.1 uncultured Arcanobacterium sp.
CGTCTACGTGTGCGTAGTGACGCTTCTCGGTCTGGTACTCAACGTGAGAAACGTTAATGGTAATACCACGCTGACGTTCTTCTGGAGCATTATCCACCTTGTCGAAGGGGGTGTACTCGTTGAGTTCTGGGTACTTATCAGAAAGTACCTTGGTAATTGCGGCGGTCGTCGTCGTCTTTCCGTGATCGACGTGACCGATGGTGCCGATATTCATATGCGGCTTGGACTTATCATACTTGGCCTTGGCCACTTGTTCCCTCCTGGGATCGGGTAGTTCTTTCAGCTTCTAGAATATGATATCTCAGATACCAATTCCATGGTTAAGTGAAATTCTACTGGTTGAATGTTTCTTTTGTAAATCGACCTGTAGCTCACTCGCCACGGGTTTTCTTAATAATTTCTTCGGCAATTGCCGACGGAACTTCTTGATATTTAGCGAACTGCATGGTGTACACAGCGCGACCCTGCGTCTTCGAACGCAAATCGCCTACATAACCAAACATCTCGGAAAGCGGTACGAGAGCGCGGACGATCTTCACACCGGTAGCGTCCTCCATAGAAGAAATCTGCCCCCGGCGCGAATTGAGATCGCCGATGACATCTCCCATGTACTCCTCCGGAGTACGGACTTCCACATCCATGATTGGCTCGAGGATGGTCGGTTTAGCACGCTTAATGCCTTCCCGGAATACCATCTGCCCAGCAATCTTGAATGCCATTTCCGAAGAATCCACATCGTGGTAAGCGCCGTCTTCCAGGGTGGCTTTTACACCCACCATGGGGAATCCGGCCAGGATGCCGTTCTCCATAGCTGACTGGATACCAGCATCTACCGACGGAATATATTCGCGCGGGATGCGCCCGCCTGTAATCGAATCCACGAATTCGTAAGTAGCGCCATCTTCGTTTTCCGGAAGCGGCTCGAAGGTGACGAGCACCTTTGCAAACTGCCCGGAACCACCGGTCTGCTTCTTGTGCGTGTATTCCACATGCTCAGCAGCAGCCCGAATAGTTTCGCGATAAGCAACCATAGGCGCACCTACATTTGCTTCTACCTTGAATTCTCTGCGCATACGGTCTACGAGAATATCCAAGTGGAGCTCGCCCATACCGCCAATTACGGTCTGACCAGTTTCATCATCGAGCTTCACAGTGAAGGTCGGATCTTCTTCTGCCAGCTTCTGAATAGCCAGACCCAACTTTTCCTGATCACCCTTCGACTTCGGCTCAATAGCCACGTGAATCACGGGATCCGGGAAAGTCATGGATTCCAAAGAAATCAGATGCGCTGGATCGCAGAGAGTATCACCAGTGGTGGTCTCTTTCAAGCCCACTACCGCGTAAATATGCCCGGCGTGCGCCACATCTACCGAATGCTCCTTATTGGAATGCATCTGGAAGATCTTGCTGATGCGCTCTTTCTTGCCCTTGGTGGCATTATAAGTCTGCCCGCCAGCCTCAATCTTTCCGGAGTATACCCGAATGTAGGTAAGACGCCCGAAGAAAGGATGAGCAGCAATCTTGAATGCCAAAGCGGCGAAAGGCTCGCTTTCGCTGGGCTTCCGCTCCAGCTCCACATTCTCATCGCGCGGATCGGTGCCGTGTACACAATCGATATCCAGCGGCGAAGGCAAGAAATCTACCACGCCATCTAATACCGGTTGAATACCGATATTCTTATAAGCAGAACCGCAGTACACCGGGAATATCTCATTAGAGATAGTCAGGCGCCGAATCACCTTTTTCAGATCTTCTACTGCTGGTTCTTCGCCAGAAAGATATTGCTCAAGCAAATCTTCATCATTTTCACATACTTGCTCTATTAAATCAGCCCGATACTGCTTAGCTTTCTCCAGTAAATCAGCCGGAATTTCTTCCTCGACTACCAACGAGCCGTAGGTCTTATTACCGTCTTTATCTTCTCCGGGGAAACGCAGCGCTTTCATGCTGAGCAAATCGATAACTCCCGCCAGATTGGATTCTGCTCCAATCGGCAGCTGCATTACCAAAGGCACCGCCTTGAGACGCTCTTTAATGGTCTTTACGGAAAACTCAAAATCCGCACCCATCTTATCCATCTTGTTGATGAAGCAGATACGCGGCACATTGTATTTATCCGCCTGCCGCCATACCGTCTCCGACTGGGGCTCTACGCCTTCTTTTCCGTCGAATACCGCTACCGCGCCATCGAGTACGCGCAAAGAACGCTCCACTTCCACAGTGAAATCCACGTGGCCAGGGGTGTCAATAATGTTAATCTGGTTGTTCTTCCAGAAGCAGGTCACAGCTGCGGAAGTAATAGTAATACCGCGCTCTTTCTCCTGCTCCATCCAGTCCGTAGTCGAAGCGCCGTCATGCGTTTCGCCTATCTTGTAGTTAATACCGGTATAAAAGAGGATGCGCTCAGTAGTCGTGGTTTTACCCGCGTCAATATGAGCCATAATGCCGATATTACGAACTTTCCGTAAATCAGAAAGTACCTTATATTCTGCCATATAAACAGACTCTCTCTTCTTTTTCTAAATGACTGCTAGGCAGCCGGGTTTACCAACGATAGTGAGCGAATGCCCGGTTAGATTCGGCCATACGATGAGTATCTTCGCGCTTCTTCACTGCGCCACCCAAACCATTGGCCGCATCCATAATCTCATTCTGCAACCGCTCCAGCATGGTCTTTTCCCGCCGTAGCCGCGCATAATCTACCAACCACCGCAGTGCCAGGGTGGTAGCCCGATTTCCTTTTACTTCCATCGGCACCTGATAAGTAGCACCGCCTACTCGCCGGCCTTTCACTTCCAACTGCGGACGAATATTATCAACGGCGCGCTTCAAAACGGTCAAAGCATCCTGGCCGGTCTTTTCCGCTACCTGCTCTAAAGCTCCGTACACAATACCTTGCGCAATGGATTTCTTGCCGTCGAGGAGCACTCGATTAATCAGTCTAGTGACTAGAGTCGAATCGTAAACCGGATCGCCAATAACCGGACGTTTACGTACTGGGCCTTTACGTGGCATTACTTCTTCTCCTTCTTCGCACCATACTTAGAACGCGCCTGCACACGCCCTTTCACGCCCTGCGTGTCTAGAGCTCCACGGACGATATGGTAACGAACACCAGGAAGGTCTTTTACACGCCCGCCGCGCACTAACACAATGGAGTGCTCCTGCAGGTTATGCCCTTCGCCAGGAATATAAGCTGAAACCTCAATGCCCGAGGAAAGACGCACACGCGCCACCTTCCGCAAAGCTGAATTCGGTTTCTTCGGTGTAGTGGTGTAAACACGAGTGCATACTCCCCGCCGCTGCGGGCTGCCTTTGAGCGCGCGCGTGCTGGAGGCACTCGTCTTAGTGCTGCGTCCTTTGCGGACCAGCTGCTGAATAGTTGGCACTATTTCTCCTGTTAGATTTGATTACTACTATCGAACAGCCCGCCTGCTCGAATGAACTTGCGCCGGAATAGACACCGTTCTCTTCCGACGTCCGATATTCCTCAAAAGTAGCAAAAGCGGCAAAAGTTGATTTTTCGCCGAAATGCTCTAGAAAGCAACGTGAGGAATGCCGAAACGGGCACCAACGTTAAGACTAACGGTTAAGCACTTATTCAGTCAAAGAAAGACGGCTATTTCACCACGTGGCACTACCCACATTCCTTATTTAAGTGGCGAAATAGCCGTCTTTGCTTATAAATTCGTGCAGATTTTTAGAATCCGCCTCCGAATCCGTATCCCAGCGAAGCGTCATAGTCATCTATTCCGCTATAGCCGTATACATCATCGAAAGGATCAAAATCGTTGCCAATAATGTTATTAAGCTGCTCGTAATCGGCACGCGCTTCGGCAGTCGGTTCGACCTTCATTCCGCGCAGCTGCTCCATGCCGGTACCAGCCGGAATCAGCTTGCCCAAAATTACGTTCTCTTTCAGACCAGAAAGGGAATCTACCTTGGCGTTCAGTGCCGCCTCCGTCAATACCTTGGTGGTTTCCTGGAAGGAAGCTGCCGACAACCACGAATCGGTGGCCAAAGAAGCCTTGGTAATACCCATCAGCTCCGGACGCCCGGAAGCTGGCCGGCCACCGGCAGCCAAGGCTGCCCGATTAGCATCTTCGAATGCCGTGACATCCACCAATTCAGCCGGCAAGAAAGCAGTATCGCCGGAATCTAGCACCGTGACCCGCCGCAGCATCTGCCGTACGATAACCTCAATATGCTTATCGTGAATTTCTACACCCTGTGAACGGTATACATGCTGTACTTCCGAAACTAGGTGTAGTTGCGCGCTGCGCCGACCCGAAATACGCAATACTTTCTTCGGATCAATCGAGCCTTCTACCAACTGCTGACCTACTTCTACCTGTGCTCCTTCGGGCACTAGCAGTTTCGCCCGCTTGCTCACGAGATAAGTGAGATCCTCATCCCCATCATCCCGCTTAATGGTCAGACGCCGCGAACGCTCGAGATCTTCAATCTCTAACTTGCCCGCTGCTTCCGCCAAAGGCGCTTCGCCCTTGGGAGTACGCGCTTCGAAAAGTTCCTGTACACGTGGAAGACCCTGGGTAATATCCTCCGCAGAAGCCGCTCCGCCCGTATGGAAAGTACGCATCGTCAGCTGGGTGCCCGGCTCGCCAATAGACTGTGCAGCAATAATACCTACTGCTTCACCGATATCTACCAGCTTTCCAGTGGCGAGAGAACGCCCATAGCACATGGCACAAGTGCCGACGCGCGATGCACAGGTGAGCACAGAACGCACGCTAATTTCCGAAATTCCGGCCGCCGCCAACTTCTCCAGTGCGACGTCGCCGATATCCGTATTAGCTTCTACAATCACATTGCCGTCTTTATCGACCGCATCTTTGGCCAAGGTGCGCGCATAGACGGAAGTATCGATATCCTCCGAGAGTACCTGCTGACCATTCTCATCCGTGACTAAAATCTGCTTGGTGAGCCCGCGGGTAGTGCCGCAATCAGCTTCACGCACAATCACATCTTGAGCTACGTCTACCAGACGCCGCGTCAGATACCCGGAATCGGCAGTACGCAAAGCCGTATCGGCCAAACCTTTACGGGCGCCGTGCGTAGCGGTGAAGTATTCCAGAGCCGAGAGGCCTTCCCGATAATTAGATTTAATCGGGCGGGGAATAATTTCGCCGTTCGGATCAGCCACCAGGCCACGCATTCCTGCCACCTGGCGAATCTGCATCCAGTTACCACGTGCACCAGAAGATACCATCTGATTGATATTGTTCCAATCGTCGAACTGATCACGCATTTCGTCGGCAATAGTATCGGTGACATCCGTCCAGAGCGCCACCAAATCTTTCCGCCGATCTTCGTCGCGAATATTTCCTTCTTGGAATTCCATCTCAATCTGAGCGGCTTTCTTCTCTGCCTTTTCCAAAATCTCCGCTTTATTTTCCGGAACTTTTACATCGGAAACGGCAATGGTTACGCCGGAACGGCCACCCCAGAAGAACCCGGTTGCTTTCAGAGCATCCAAAGAAGCTCCCACATCTACTTTCGGATACCGCTCTGCCAATTCGTTCACAATTGTGCCGAGCGTCTTCTTATCCACGATGCGATTTACAAAGGGGAAAAGAGGCGGTAGCGCCGCATTGAAGAGAGTACGCCCGTAGGTGGTCTCCAATAAAATCGGATCACCTTCGCTGTATCCCTCTGGCGCTTGCCAATCGCGCGGCACCACAATTTCATCAGCAGCGAAGCGAATGTGTACCTTGGCATTCAGATCTAATTCTCCTAGGTCATAAGCCATTTCCGCTTCGGCTAAGGAGCTGAAGTAGCGCCCTTCACCTTTTCCACCTTCCCGCAGCAAGGTCAGCGCATACATTCCCAGAATCATGTCCTGGGAAGGCACGGTGACCGGGCGGCCATCCGAAGGCTTCAAAATATTATTTGCCGAAAGCATCAGCACCCGCGCCTCCGCTTGAGCTTCTACCGAAAGTGGTAAATGCACAGCCATCTGGTCGCCGTCGAAATCGGCGTTAAAAGCCGAGCAGACGAGCGGATGGAGGCGAATCGCTTTTCCTTCCACCAATTGCGGCTCGAAAGCCTGGATACCGAGTCGGTGCAAAGTAGGGGCACGGTTCAAAAGTACCGGATGCTCTTTAATCACTTCTTCCAGTACATCGAATACCTCGACCCGCTGGCGCTCAATTAAGCGCTTAGCCGCTTTGATATTCTTCGCCAACTCTAGATCCACTAGACGCTTTTGCACAAAGGGCTTGAATAGCTCCAAGGCCATCGTCTTCGGCAAACCGCACTGATGTAGCTTCAAGCTGGGCCCGACCACAATTACGGAACGCCCGGAGTAATCCACGCGCTTTCCAAGCAGATTCTGCCGGAAACGACCCTGCTTACCTTTGAGCATATCGGAGATAGATTTCAAGGGGCGGTTGCCAGCTCCTTGCACCGGACGACCCCGCCGGCCATTATCAAAAAGTGCATCCACTGCTTCTTGCAGCATCCGCTTTTCGTTATTGACCATAATCTCCGGCGCATTCAAATCAATCATGCGCTTTAAGCGATTATTCCGGTTAATTACTCGCCGATATAAATCGTTCAAATCGGAAGTGGCGAAACGCCCGCCATCCAACTGCACCATCGGGCGCAGATCCGGTGGAATCACCGGAATGGCGTCCAGCACCATAGCTTCCGGTTTCGTATTGGACTGCAAAAAGGCATTTACCACTTTAATACGCTTTAATGCCCGCGTTTTCCGCTGCGAAGTGCCCGTCTCGATCTGCTCTACTAGGTAATCGTGCTCTGCTTGCAGATCGAAATCACGCAAGCGGCGCTGCACCGCTTCTGCACCTCGATAAGCAGCAAAATAATCACCCCAGCGCGCTTCCATCGCCCGATAGATCTCTTCGTCGCCCTCCAGATCGCCTACCTTTAGTTTGGTGAATTTATCCCAAACCTCTGCTAGCCGCTCTAGATCTTGCTCATAGCGCCGGCGAATATGGCGAGTTTCGCTTTCTGCGCCCCGCTTAATCTTCGCCCGCGTAGCTGCATCTTCCGTAGCTGCCTTCGCTAGAGCTTCTTCTTCCGCTTTTAGCGACTTTTCCACCGCTAAATCGCGCTCTTTTTCCAGATTCTTATATTCCAGCTCATATTCGGCGGTCAAATCCGGCATATCGTCATGCCGCCGCTGCTCATCAACTTCCGTAACCATATAGGCAGCGAAATAAATTACCTTCTCCAAATCTTTTGGAGCTAGATCCAAAAGATAACCTAAGCGGGAAGGCACGCCTTTGAAGTACCAGATATGCGTAACTGGAGCTGCTAATTCAATATGCCCCATCCGCTCGCGGCGTACCTTCGAGCGCGTTACTTCTACTCCGCAGCGTTCACAGACTATCCCCTTGTAGCGAGGGCGCTTGTACTTACCACAAGCACACTCCCAATCGCGGGTCGGTCCGAAAATTTGCTCTCCGAAAAGACCGTCTTTTTCCGGCTTCAGAGTGCGGTAATTGATAGTTTCTGGCTTCGTGACCGAGCCATAAGACCATTCTCTAATCTGTTCTGATGTGGCCAGCGAAATTTGGAGCTGATCAAATAGATTGACGTCGAGCAAGATTCCTACTTCCAAAGTTTCTTTTTACGCCGGTATTACTTCTTTTAGCTAGCGGAAGCGAGCAGTGGGCGTTTTAACTGCCCGTTTCCGATGATCTGACCTAGAAGTCAGCTCCTGTCTGCAAATCTTCTAAGCCGGTGCTTATTCCTGCCGACTGCGGAGGCCGGAAAGCATCTTCATCTGCATCTTGCAAAGAAATTGGATTACCTACTGTATCCAATGCTTCTACATTCAAGCAGAGGGAGCGCATTTCCTGCACCAATACCTTGAAGGATTCCGGAATACCGGGCTCCTGGATATTATCGCCTTTCACAATGGCTTCATATACCTTGACGCGGCCAACCGTATCGTCGGACTTCACCGTCAGCATTTCTTGGAGAGTATGCGAAGCGCCGTAAGCCTCCAGCGCCCACACTTCCATCTCACCGAAACGCTGCCCGCCGAATTGAGCTTTTCCACCCAAAGGCTGCTGCGTAACCATCGAATAAGGACCAGTAGAACGCGCGTGAATCTTATCATCCACTAAGTGATGCAGCTTCAGCATGTACATATAGCCTACGGAAACTGGCTCGGGGAAAGGATCACCCGTACGGCCATCGAAAAGCCGCGCCTTGCCATCCTGATTCACCAGATGTTTTCCTTCTTCATTCGGAAGCGTGCAACCTAATAGACCCCGCATCTCATCCGAAAGCACGCCGTCGAACACCGGAGTGGCGATATTTTGCCGACCCTCAGTCTTCACTGCCGCATCCGGAATCCGCCAGGCCCATTCTTCGCCGTTTTCCCGCGCCGCGGTGGCATCCCAGCCTTGCGAAGCTACCCAGCCTAAGTGCAATTCGAATACCTGCCCGAGGTTCATACGGGAAGGCACACCCAGCGGATTCAAAACGATATCTACCGGAGTTCCGTCTTCCATGAAGGGCATATCTTCAATCGGCAGAATACGGGAAATTACGCCTTTATTACCGTGCCGGCCGGCCATCTTATCGCCCACCGTGATCTTGCGGCGCTGCGCCACGTGTACCCGTACCGTCTGCAATACATCCGAAGGAAGCTCATCGTGATTCTCGGCCGAGAACTCTTTAATCCCAATTACGATTCCTTCTTGGCCGTGCGGTACCCGCAAAGAGGTATCCCGTACTTCCTTCGCCTTTTCGCCGAAGATAGCCCGCAGTAAGCGCTCTTCGCTCGTCAGCTCGGTCTCGCCTTTCGGAGTAATCTTGCCGACCAGAATATCACCTGCGGTCACTTCAGCTCCGATGCGAATAATGCCTCGCTCATCTAAATGGGAAAGCATTTCTTCCGAAACATTTGGAATATCGCGGGTAATCTCTTCCGGTCCGAGCTTCGTATCTCGTGCATCTACTTCATATTCTTCAATATGAATAGAAGTGAGTAAATCTTCGGACTGGCAACGCTGTGAAAGCACTACCGCGTCCTCGTAGTTATAGCCGTTCCAGGCCATAAAAGCTACCAATAGATTCTGCCCGAGCGCGAGTTCCCCGCCAGCTGTAGCCGGCCCGTCGGCGATCAGAGAGCCAGCTTCTAGCCGATCTCCCTCACAAACTGCTACCCGTTGATTGGTGCAGTTACCTGGGTTGGAACGCTCGAACTTTGCCAGTTTGTATACGCGCCGGTTGCCGTCATCTTCTTCTACGCAAACCGCACTAGCAGATACTTCGGTGACTACTCCCGGAGCTAAAGCGACGGTGACGTCGCCCGCATCGACTGCTACACGCGCTTCCATGCCGGTGCCTACTAGCGGAGCAACTGGCCGCAGTAGCGGTACAGCCTGCCGCTGCATGTTAGCACCCATCAGGGCTCGGTTCGCATCGTCATGCTCTAGGAACGGAATCATCGCCGTACCTACCGAGCACATTTGCCGAGCAGATACGTCAATATAGCCCACCTCTTCCGGAGGCACTAAGGCCGGCTCCCCACCGGGGAGACGTACCAAGACTTCTTCATCTACGAAGCGACCTTCGTCATCTAGCTCTGCCGCCGCCTGCGCTACTGTGTAGTAATCTTCGTCAGCTGCATCGAGATAATCGATTTGGTCGGTGACTTTTCCATCTACTACTTTCCGGTAAGGAGTTTCGATGAAGCCGAAAGAATTTACCCGGGCAAAGGCCGCCAGCGATCCAATTAGACCAATGTTCGGGCCTTCTGGGGTTTCAATCGGACACATTCTGCCGTAGTGAGAGGGGTGCACATCTCGCACTTCCATAGAAGCCCGATCGCGTGCCAAACCACCTGGCCCGAGAGCCGAGAGACGCCGCCGATGGGTCAAACCAGCTAAGGGATTATTCTGATCCATGAACTGCGAAAGCTGCGAGGTGCCGAAGAATTCTTTAATTGCCGCAACGATTGGGCGGATATTAATTAGCGAAGACGGCGTGATCGCTTCTGCTTCCTGGGTGGTCATACGCTCCCGCACCATCCGGTCTAAACGGGAAAGGCCGGTGCGTACCTGATTCTGAATCAGCTCACCCACCGCGCGAATACGCCGATTTCCAAAGTGATCGATATCGTCGGTTTCCACTATTACGGCAGGTAAATCTGGAGAATTAGTAATTTCTTTTTCTCCCGCGTGCAGTGCGAGCAGATAACGCAGCGTAGCAGTGATATCGCTTATTTTCAGCTGCCGCGTGGTATTCGGCTCCGCAATGCCCAGCTTCTTATTTATCTTGTAGCGCCCGACCTTAGTCAAATCATAACGCTTCGAGTTGAAGTAAAAATTCCGCAGTAAATTGCGGCCAGATTCCGCTGTAGGCGGTTCACCCGGGCGCAACTTCCGATACAGATCGCGCAGGGCTTCTTCCTGCGTTTCTACGGTATCTTTTTCTAAAGTTTCAATCAGCACGGGGTAATCGGCGAATTCTTCGCGAATTTCCGTTTCGCTCATTCCCAGCGCCCGCAAGAATACCGTAGCCGACTGCTTCCGCTTCCGGTCTATCCGCACTCCCACCGCGTCTTTTTTGTCGATTTCGAATTCCAGCCAAGCTCCGCGCGAAGGAATAATCTTCGTGGAATAAATGAGCTTATCGGTCGCCTTATCCTCCGCATACTCAAAATATACGCCGGGGGAACGCACCAACTGGGATACCACAACTCGCTCAGTACCGTTAACAATAAAAGTACCTTGCGGGGTCATCAGTGGAAAATCGCCGATGAAAGTGGTCTGCGATTTGATCTCTTCCGTTTCATAATTCTGAAACTCCGCCGTCACATACAACGACGCCGAATAAGTCAAATCCTTATCTTTACATTCAGCAATAGAAGCTTTTTCCTCTTCCAAATGCGGATTCGACATCACCAGCCCCATAGTGCGGGCGGTGTTCTCGATAGGAGATATCTCTTCGAATATCTCTTCTAAACCGGATTTTTCACCTGGGTGCTCGGCTCGCCACTTTTCGGAGCCAATCAGCCAGCCATAGGATTCCCGCTGAATATTAAGCAGATCGGGAACCGCCATCGGTTCAGTCAGTTTTGCAAATGAAATACGGTCGGCAACTAGTTTGCCGTCTTTAACACTAGATCTAGAGGTGCGCGAAGCAGCCAAAGGTAATTCCTTCCCTGGGTTCCGGTAAGGCTATGAAAAGCAGCTCAGCACAGAACGCGCCGATATACTGCACAAGTTTTAAATCTACCGAAAAAGGGTGGAATAGTCTACCCCTACCCGTGTGGAAGGGGTCACGACACCTCATGTCCGGCTAATCCTCGAAGCTCCAAGCAGCGGTCGCAGCCACCTGGTTTCATCGATATAACCGGAATTTAACTGGTCAAGCTTTCCCAAGGAAAACTTCTTTAACCGTTTACGACCTTCTCATAAAAGAGCCGCCAGCGCAAGTCTCCCCGCGGTGGGTTGCGGAAATAAAAATTCCTGGAAATAAAAAACTGGCAATAGAAAATCGGGAACTGGCTAATTTGCCAATTCCCGATTCTCAACTCAAGAACAGTTATATGCTGCGCTTGCCTTACTTCACGGTAACGGTGGCGCCGGCTGCTTCAAGCTGTTCCTTCGCCTTTTCAGCGGTTTCCTTGTTCACACCTTCGAGGAGTGCCTTCGGAGCGGAATCTACCAGTTCCTTAGCTTCCTTCAACCCGAGCGGGGTGAGGGCGCGTACTTCCTTAATTACCTGAATCTTCTTATCGCCAGCTGCTTCGATAATGACGTCAAATTCGTCTTTCTCTTCTGCAGCAGCAGCATCTCCACCAGCAGCAGCCGGAGCAGCAGCTACGGCTACCGGAGCGCTAGCTTCTACTTCAAATTCTTCTTCAAACTTCTTTACGAAATCATTGAGCTCTACTAGAGTCAGTTCCTTAAAAGCATCAATCAGCTCTTCAACACTGAGCTTGGCCATGATAGACCGTCCTTCCTTTGCCTACGCGAGGCTGTTTATTTTTGAGTTGTTTCTACCTTAAGCGGCAGTTTCCTGCTTCTCGCGCAGGGCATCTACAGTGCGCACCGTCTTAACCAACGGAGCATTGATTACATTCGCTGCCTTGTACAGCGAAGCCTTGAGTACACCAGCCGTCTTAGCCAGCAATACTTCGCGGGATTCGAGATCGGCAAGCTTCTTGACACCTTCAGCATCTAAGAAGTTACCCTCCAATACTCCAGCTTTCACTACGAGAGCTGGATTATCTTTCGTAAACTCCTTCAGAGCTTTAGCTGCGGAAGCGACATCGCCGGTGACGAAGGCCAGCGCAGTCGGACCTACGAGAGAATCTGAGAGAGCCTCGTATCCAACTTCTTGGGCAGCAATACGCGCCAGCGTATTCTTAGCCACTTTGTACTGGGCATCGGCTCCTAGAGAGCGACGCAGAGTTTTGAGCTGCTGTACAGTCAAACCCCGGTACTCAGTCACCAGAACTGCTGTAGACTCCCGGAAATTATCCGAAAGCGCTGCAATTGCTGCAGATTTGTCGGCCCTTTTCATGGGACCTCCTTCCGATTCATTGCCGCAATCAACGCAAACAAAAAGCCTCCGCGGCACGCGAAGGCTTATCCGGGATAAAACCGGGAAATTTTCCGTGCCTGCGCGGGCCTCTATCTGAGCTTTATCCCGTCTAAAACGGGAGACCTGCGGTCTTGGGCAAATATAAGGATATAAAAACTGTAGGCAGGCAGCAAGAAAATACTGCCTTTCGTGAGAGATGCAACAGGGCGACCGGAAACGGTCGCCCTGTCAAATGCTCATCGCGAATTCTTATTTAGCTGTACGCAGTACTTAGCTGCCAGCTTTTCAGCTCCCTTAAGCTACGGTTGGCTTCACTAGCGCGGCCAGATCCAGAGGGATTCCCGGCCCCATCGTGGTAGAAACAGTAGCTTTAAGAATATAGCGACCCTTCGAAGAAGCGGGCTTTAGGCGCTTAATTTCTTGGACAGCTGCCCAGAAATTCTCCTGCAGCTGCGCCGCATCAAAAGAGGTATTGCCAATAATGAAAGGCATATTTCCGTGCTTATCCACCCGGAACTCGATTCGGCCTCCCTTAATATCGGCTACTGCCTTGGCCGTATCCATAGTTACAGTACCCGTCTTCGGGTTAGGCATTAATCCGCGGGGGCCTAATACCCGCCCGAGGCGCCCTACCTTACCCATCATATCGGGAGTAGCTACCGCCGCATCGAAATCAGTCCAGCCACCTGCGACTTTTTCAATGAGTTCGGTATCGCCCACTTCATCGGCTCCGGCTTCTAAAGCAGCTTTCGCTTTATCGCCAGCTGCGAATACAATCACTCGCGCCGTCTTACCCGTGCCGTGCGGTAAAGATACCGTGCCGCGCACCATCTGGTCGGCTTTCCGTGGGTCTACACCTAAGCGGAACATTACTTCCACCGTGGAATCAAATTTAGTTACAGAAGTTTTTTTCGCTAAATCTAGCGCCTCTTCTACGGAGTACTTCTCCCCCGCCTGAATAAGCTCACTAGCTTTGCGATACTTCTTTGAGCGCTTTGCCATTCTGCTTCTCCTTAATTTTGCAGTTGTGGTAAACGAGCCAGCTCCGGGCCCTACCACGGCGTCAAAAGACGCCTGCCTCTTGCGAGGCTTTAAATATTATCAGTTGTGATACCCATCGACCGGGCAGTTCCGGCAATAATGCGCGCTGCATTATCGATATCGTTAGCATTCAAATCAGGCTCTTTCAGCTTGGCAATTTCCCGCAACTGATCTGCACTCACATGCCCAACTTTATCGGTATGCGGAGTGCCGGAGCCCTTCTTAATTCCCGCCGCTTTCTTCAACAAATCCGCAGCAGGCGGAGTTTTGGTCACAAAGGTAAACGAACGATCTTCGTATACCGTAATCTCTACCGGAACCACATTCCCGCGCATAGATTCGGTGGCCGCATTATAGGCGTTGCAGAACTCCATAATATTCACGCCGTGCTGACCCAAAGCAGGGCCGACCGGCGGAGCTGGATTCGCAGCACCTGCCTGAATTTGCAGTTTAATAAGTCCTGCAACTTTCTTCTTCGGTGGCATATTAATCCTTTACTTAATTAAATGAACCGCTACCTGGCAATAGCAGCGGGCGCCGCCGCGCTAGTCCATCTTCTGTACTTGCGCGAACGACAAATCGACCGGGGTTTCCTGGCCGACAAGCGTCATGAGTACGGTAAGCCGCTGGTTTACCGCATCAACTTGAGAAATTGTAGCGGGCATTCCCACCCACGGCTCAGTGGTGAGGGTCACAGTCTCGCCTACTTCGTATTCAGTTACGAGCTCCGGAGCTCCCGCTTTCACCGGTTTACCAGCAGCAACAGCTTCTTTAGCTGCTTTCTGCTCTACGAGCGGAGTGAACATCTCCACAACTTCGTCAGCGGTCAAAGCCACTGGCTCGCGGCCATTGCCTACAAAGCCGGTGACGCCGTTGGTGTCTTTCACTACCCGCCAAGATTCATCAGTGAGATCCATGCGCACTAGAGCATAGCCCGGCATCCGCACCCGCGATATAACCTTATTTTGCCCTTTCTTCACTTCTATGAACTCTTCCATCGGCACTTCGATTTGGAAAATATAATCTTCCATATTCATAGAGTGAATACGCGTCTCTAAGTCTTGCTTTACGCGCTTTTCATAACCGGAATAAGTATGCAGCACATACCAACGCCCGGGGAGACCCCGCAATTGCGCACGGATACTTTCCGCCGTCACTTCTTCCGGCTGATTTTCCGCACCCGCAGCGTTCTCCGCATTCTCCGCTTGCGCAGCGGCAGCTGCTTCCGCTTCTAAATTTTCCGCGGCGGTGTTTTCCGACATTTTCCCTGCTTCCTGCAAACTAAATAGAATTCCGGCTCAGTTTAACCGAATACCCAGAAGACCATCTTGCTGAATACTACGTCTACCAAACCGACAAAAATCATGATCACAATTAAGAAAGAGATAACCGTGAGAAACATATTCCACAGCTCCTCCGCCGTAGGGCGCTGCACTTTTTTGAATTCGGCAATTACTTCTTTGAAAAAAGTAATAATGCGCGTAAAAATGCTCGCCTTGCGCGGCGGCGCAGCAGGCGAAGAATGCCCTTTCGCTCCTACTACGTTATCCACGATATATCCTCTCTAAAACTGAAAATAATTCTCCTGCAGAATCACCTTCTTGGCAGGGTAGGAGGGACTCGAACCCACAACCGCCGGTTTTGGAGACCGGTGCGCTACCAATTGCGCCACTACCCTATAGTCGGCAGGCATATTCTATTATGCCCGATGTAGCTGTAAATTTTCCACAGCAATACACAGCTTGAACAAGCCTAGTCGGCTTTACCGACAGCTGGCAATTTTCTGCCCGAAGCGTGCTGTATTTCTCACCTCTTCGCCTTGTATCATGCCCTCTGCTAAGAATTTATGACACCATAGAGGCATGAGTAATACTACAGTAACCCGGCGGGTATCGGCCCGCCTTGGCGCATTAAAAGAATCAGCTACTCTCGCCGTAGATGCGAAAGCTAAAGCCCTAAAGGCAGCCGGAAAACCCGTAATTGGCTTCGGAGCCGGTGAGCCGAATTTTCCTACTCCAGATTTTATAGTAGAAGCCGCACTCGCCGCCGCCCGCGATCCGCGTAATCATAAATACACTCCGGCGAAAGGCCTCCCGGAGCTACGAGAAGCAATCGTGGCAAAAACAGCGCGCGATTCCGGAGTAAAAATAGACGCCAATAATGTAGTAGTAACTAACGGCGGAAAACAAGCAGTTTTCGAAGCATTTGCCGCTTTAGTAGACCCCGGTGACGAAGTAATTTTACCCGCTCCTTATTGGACCACCTATCCAGAAGTAATTCGCCTATGCGGCGGCACTCCGGTAGAAGTATTTGCCGGCTCCGCCCAAGGTTATAAGGTCAGCATCGAACAATTAGAGGCTGCTCGGAGCGCAAAGACCAAAGCGCTGCTCCTCTGCTCCCCCTCTAATCCAACCGGAGCAGTCTATAGCGCAGAAGAAATCCGCGCTCTCGGCAAATGGGCTTTAGAGCACGGCATCTGGATTATAAGCGATGAAATTTATGAGCATTTAGTATACCAAGGGCAGCCAGCGTATATTCTGGCCGAAGTACCGGAACTAGCTGATCAAACCCTCGTAGTAAATGGGGTAGCTAAGACCTACGCGATGACGGGGTGGCGAGTTGGCTGGATTTATGGCCCGGCAGATGTGATGAAGCAGGTAGCTAATTTCCAATCGCATATCACTTCCAATGTGAATAATGTGGCGCAGCGGGCTGCGTTAGCGGCATTGAATGGCGATCAGAGCGTGGTAGAAGAAATGCGCCAAGCATTTGATAGACGCCGGCAGACTATTGTGCAGATGCTGCGCGAGATTCCACAACTTGATGTGCCCGAACCGACCGGAGCTTTTTACGTATTCCCGAATGTGGAAGGGCTATTAAATAAAGAATTTGCTGGTAAAAAAGCTACAAGTAGTAGTGAATTAGCTGCCTTGATTCTGGAAGAAGCAGAGGTAGCAGTAGTACCAGGCGAAGCTTTCGGAGCCCCCGGCTATATTCGCCTAGGATATGCACTCTCGGATGAGGATTTAGTAGCCGGCATTAGCCGCTTGCAAAAATTATTTTGCTGAGCGAACGGAAATTCGCACAGCGGAGAGCGAATAAAGCCCGGCCGACGAAAATAGGAGCTGAAATCTAGAAATAGGCAAAGCCTTATTTCCCCGGTATATAAGCCTTATTTCCCCGCTGCAGAGCAAAAGCAGCAGCAATCCACTCTTCCGTGATGCGGAGGCGCGCCTGTGCCTCCGCATCACTATTTTTCCCTAAATGCGTATTTTTTCGCGCTCCGGCAATTAAAGAAAGCGTCACTCCGGCGGCGGCGGCCGCGAGCGCCACCCCGTCTTCCCACTGCGAAATTTCGCTGAACCAGAGCGGAAGCAACTGCGGCACCTGCGGATAGAGGCGCGGTGCCAGCTGATAGAGCACCGACATATGCCCTAATAGACAACCCCAGTCGTATACCCGCCGGCCCGGACCGAGCGAATCTAAATCTAATAGCCCAGTCACCTGCCCGTGCTGCGGGTCAATACAGATATTGGCTTCATAAAAATCACCGTGCACTGGAGTGAGCGGGCCTAAATCTGCCAATCGGAGCAGCGCCCGAATATCTGCTGCGGCCTGCCGGCATCGCTGCGCCTCCGCTGGCAAGCGCAAAGCTGCTGCCACTCCGTAATGTTCACATTTTTCTGCCCACGCCGGGCGCGGCGGAAAATCCATCACCTCTGCCGGTAGAGTTTGCAACGCCTCGCGCAAACTCTGCAGAGTATCTTCTAAGCCATCCGGCAGAAGAGTAGAGCGCGCTATAAAGTAACGAGCCAGCGAAATTCCCGGCACCGCCGTCATGAGCACTAAACCTGGCGCCGTGCGAAAAACCTGCGGAGCACCTCCGGGGAATTTCTCCATCACCCGCAGCCGTCTTTCTAAATCAGCTTGCCGC
>NZ_CAMXYE010000025.1 GCF_947253055.1 uncultured Arcanobacterium sp.
ACTATCCCCCGCCCTCGCGCATATGGGGCAGAATTATTTCCGGCGCCGTCATTTCCTACTGCGCCGCTTTCCGCTTCGATAATCTGGCGTTGCTTAGCTTTTAGAATTGCCCGCACGGCTAGGTTACTAGATACCTGGGAAACTACTCGCGTAAGCTCCGGGGTACGAATCGCCTCCGTAATATCTATCCCCGCACAAAAAAACTGCTGTTGGCGCGGATCTAAGTTAATTTGCAGGGGCATATTTTCCACCACTTGTGCCACAGCTTGGCTATCCGCTAAATTTACTTGCTGATGCTGTGCCCACCACGCCGCAGCTCGATAGATAGCTCCGGTATCTAAATAGGCAAGATGATGGCGAAATGCGAGCTCCTTCGCCACCGTAGATTTACCCGAACCTGAAGGCCCGTCGATTGCTATTACGAGAGAATCCGGAGAAAGTTGCTTCCGCAGCAAAGTTTTTTGCTCTTCTTTCATCACATATCTACCATCTGCATAAGTGTTCCCAACTCGGAGCCCCCGATTATTCTATATTGCCCAGGTTTTAATCTTCCCGCCGTGATATTAGCAAAGCGCACCCGCACCAATTCCATAACTGGATGGCCAACTTCTTCCATCAGCCGGCGCACAATTCGATTTTTCCCCGAATGTAGCGTAATTTCGACGATTGAATTGCGGCGAGCCGCTTCTTTTAATACGAAAGAATCCACATTCTGCATTCCATCTTCTAGCTGCACCCCCGCTTCCAGAACTTTCCCTAATCCACGCGTGACTTGCCCTTCCACCCGCGCAATATAAGTCTTAGGAATTTCATAAGAAGGATGTGTAAGACGATGCGCTAGTTCACCGTCGTTAGTAAGTAAAATTATCCCTTCCGTATCTATATCTAGCCGCCCCACATGGAAAAGACGTTCCGGGCGATCATCTAAATAATCTGCAAGAGTTTTCCGGCCTTGATCATCACTCATAGTAGATACGACGCGCGGCGGTTTATAGAAAGCAATAGTCACTTTTTCTAAATCACCTTGTACCGGCACCCCATCTACCTTTATCTGAGCGCTTCTGGGGTCTACGCGCATGCCGAGCTGGCGTACAATCACTCCATTTACTTCTACGCGGCCTTGCTCCATTAAAGCTTCACAATGCCGCCGCGAACCCACTCCCGCATGGGCGAGTACTTTTTGCAGGCGCTCCCCTTGGGCATCGAAAATTTCCTGCTCTGTTCTACTCATAATATTTCTTTCTCTACCTCTTCTAAATTTTCTTCATCAGGTAAATACGGAGCTAAATCCGGTAATTCTGCCAAGGAATTCATACCCATTTTTTCCAAAAAATACCCAGTCGTAATATATAACCCAGCCCCCGTATCGGCGGTGGCACCTGCCTGCTCTATCAAATCCCGCGCCAGGAGCGTCCGGAGCACTGAATCCACATTCACCCCGCGAATAGCAGCTATCTGGGCCCGCGTCACTGGCTGCCGATAGGCAATCACTGCAAGAGTTTCTAGAGCTGGTATAGAAAGTTTATTAGCTTTTCCCGCAGTAATATACCTTCCAACTATTTCTCCGTAGCGCGGATGGGAATAAAATCTCCATCCCCCACCGCTTTCCCGCAGTTGAAAGCCGCGCGGATAGGGGGAATCTTCGGCATAGGAACGCGCCAATTCGCTGAGGAGCTGCTGCGTCTCCGCTTCACTTATCTCTAAAGAGGCGGCTAATTGCGCCAGTGGTATAGGATTTTCCGCCACCATCAATATCGCCTCTAAAGCTCCCTTATAAAAAGAAAAATCTTCAGGCATTTCTCGCTCCTTCATCTCCCCCGGCACCGCCCTCTTCCAGTCGGGAAATAAACAACGGAGCTAAGGGAGATTCCTGCGTCACTTCAATTTCTTGGGCCCGTAAGAGCTCCAAAATAGCTAGAAAACGCGAAACTATGGTCTGAGTAGTCATTGCCCCCGCGCAGAGCTGCAAAAAAGTAATTTTTTCTCCCCGCGGAAGCTGCGTACGAATATATTCTATCTGACTGTGCACTGATACAAGCGGCGCATGGAGATGCCGTAAATCCACTTCTGGAGCTTTGTGTGAGAGTGCCCGCGCCGCGAGAGCAGCCAATCCACTCGCATCTATCTCTAGCTGCAATTCCGGTAAAAGTTTTTGAAATTGCGGCTCTAAGCGCACCCACCGCGGAATATAGCGAGATTCGCGCTCAAGACGGCTAGCCATATCCTGCGCCGCCTCTTTAAAAGCGCGATATTGGAGGAGCTTTGCGAAAAGCAAATCTCGCTCTTCCAGCAATTCCAGATCTTCTGCTTCGCTCTCGTCTTTTGGTAAAAGCCGCGCTGCCTTTAAAGCCAATAGCGTAGCAGCCACTACTAAGAATTCCGAAGTAACCGATAAGTCTAATTCTTCTTGCTCTTTTACAAAAGCAATAAATTCGTCGGTCACTTGTGCCAAAGCCACCTCAGTAATATCGAGCTTGCGCCGAGCAATTAGGGAGAGCAACACTTCAAAAGGGCCAGCAAATACGTCTAAATCTACTGCAAATACTTCCGGCGGCGCCGGCGAAAAAAGAGAAGGAGCGCTATCCATGACTGATGATTATAATCTGCTCAAGCAGATGCTCCCCGGTAAATGAGTTCCCGAGCTAAGCGTTTATAAGCTTTTGCTCCACTATGACTGGGTGCATAAGTGGTTATCGGCTCCGCAGCAATAGTGGCATCTGGGAACTTTACGGTGCGCGAAATCTGCGTATCGAAGACTTTATCTCCAAAACGCTCCCGCACTAGCTCAATCACTTCCCGCGAATGCAGAGTCCGGCTATCTACCATCGTCAATAGCACTCCATCTAATGTAAGACGGGGATTCAACCGATCTTGTACGCGCTCAATCTGATCCACTAATAACGCTACTCCCCGCATAGCGAAAAATTCTGCCCCCAAAGGAATAATCACCCCGTGGGCGGCGGTGAGCGCATTGACGGTAAGGAGCCCTAAAGACGGCTGACAATCGATAATTATTACATCGTAATCAGCTTCGACGCTGCGCAGCACTCGGCTTAAAGACTGCTCGCGCGCTACTTCGTTAATGAGCTGAATTTCTGCAGCAGATAATTCGATATTAGCTGGCACTAAATCCAAATTAGCCACTTCGGTAGGATGAATAATTTCCCGCACATTTGGCTTAGCTGCCAAGAGCTCATTATAGATAGTGCGCTCTAAGCCCATTGCATTTACGCCGAGCCCGGCCGAAGCAGCACCCTGCGGATCAAAATCTACCAGCAATACTTTTCGTCCATACTCAGCCAACGCCGCCGCCAGATTAATAGAAGTAGTAGTCTTACCCACTCCCCCTTTTTGGTTACACATGGCAATAATACGCCCGGGGCCGTGGGTAGATAGTTCGGGAGGGAGCGGAAAATCCACCCCTGGATTAAGTTCGGTAAAGATATCTGTTTGTTCAGCGCTCACGATACTAATCTACCTGAATTTTTCACGCTGAACATCCTCGCGGGCGCGTGGGTGGGAACTTGCATAAACTTCCCGAATAGTTTCGGGAGTGACGCGGGTATAAATCTGGGTAGTCGCCACCGAAGCATGCCCTAGCATTTCCTGGACTACGCGGATATCAGCTCCACCCTGTAGCAGGTGGGTAGCGAAAGAATGGCGAAAACTGTGCGGAGTTATTTCCTTAATATCAGCTTTTTCTCCATACTCTTTAATTATTCCCCAGGCAGACTGCCGAGAAAGTGGATTTCCCCGCTTATTAAGGAAGATAAAGCTATTGCCTTTGCCGCGCCGCGCTAATTCCGGGCGACCCCGCACGAGATATGCTGATAGTGCCGCTTGTGCATAGGATCCGAGCGGCACAATTCTCTCTTTTCGCCCTTTCCCGAATAGACGCACTAATTTATTTTCCATATCCAGATCATCAGGAGTTAGCCGCACCGCCTCCGATATACGTGCTCCACTGGAATAAAGAAATTCTAAAAGTGCCTGGTCGCGCAAGGCCACTACATCGTCTCCCCCAGCTGCTAGATCTAAAATTTTTTGTACTTCCCCTATGGTGAGAGCTTTCGGCAAACGTTTAGGAAGTTTTGGCGGAGTTACCTCGGCAGCTGGGTCACTAGCGCAGATACCTTCCGCTAATAAAAAGGAGTGTAAACCCCGAACTGCCGCCAAAATTCTATTTACCGAAGAAATAGCTTTTGCGGGATGATTTTTTTGGGGAATGCGCAGATATTCTATAAAAGCCGCTATTTGCTCAGATTTTATCTCCGAAAATTTCTGTACTCCCTGCCTGGATAGGTACTCAAGATATTTTTCTAAATCACTGCGGTAGGCAGCGAGAGTATTTGGAGAAAGTGAACGTTCAATCTGCAGATGCGCTAAATACTCGCGCACGCTTTGCAGCAATTTAGGAGAAATAGCAACTTTACTACCAGCTAACTCTGGCATATTTACTCCCTCCGTTGTTTTCCGTGGCACACCCCACAGATGCGTGGCGCGCCCCACAAATCCTCGTAAAGACAATGTATCCTTGTAGTGTATCTCTTTCATATTTTATTACCGGCTTGTGTAGAAACGAAGCAGGTGAAAGCGAGGAAATAAATAGATGAGCAATTTGAAGTGGTCGGAACTCGATCAAAAAGCAGTGGAAACCGGGCGAGCTTTAGCAGCCGATGCAGTAGAAAAAGCGGGAAATGGGCATCCCGGCACCGCTATTTCCCTTTCGCCGCTCGCCTACTTACTATTTCAAAAAATAATGCGCCACGACCCCAGCGATTCCCAGTGGCTAGGGCGCGACCGCTTTGTGCTCTCTTTAGGGCACTCTTCCCTCACTCTTTATAATCAGCTTTTCTTCGCTGGATATGGGCTGGAGCTAGAGGATTTGCAGAATCTGCGCACCGAAAATTCACTTACCCCTGGACACCCAGAATATGGGCATACCAAGGGAGTAGAAATGACCACTGGCCCTCTTGGGCAGGGATTAGCTTCGGCAGTAGGCATGGCAATGGCTGCCCGCCGGGAGCGGGGACTTTTCGACGCAGAAGCTCCGGCCGGTGAAAGCCCCTTTGACCACTTTATCTATGTAGTAGCCGGAGAAGGCTGCTTAGAAGAAGGCGTAACTTCGGAAGCCTGCTCCTTGGCCGGTACGCAAGAACTAGGCAATTTGATTTTAATTTTTGACGATAATCAAATTTCTATTGAAGACGACACCAAGATTGCTTTCACAGAAGATGTGCTCAAACGCTATGAAGCCTATGGCTGGCATACCCAAGAAGTGAAGTGGCGCCAAGAAGACGACTCTTATAAGGAAGACTATGCCGCGCTTTACGATGCAGTAGAAGCTGCCAAAGCGGTGACGGATAAGCCTTCTATTATTAAACTTTCGACTATTATTGCCTGGCCTTGCCCGACTAAGCAAAATAGCGGCAGTTCCCATGGCGCAGCTTTGGGCGAGAGCGAAATTCGGGGCTTGAAAGAAGCAATCGGGCTGGATCCAGATCAGAATTTCCAGGTAGAAGAAGAAGTCTTAGCGCATACTCGCCAGCAGGCTGCTGCCAATGCCGCAGCTGCGCGCAAGGTCTGGGATGAAAAGTTTGCAGCTTGGAAGCAAAATAACCCCGAACAGAGTGCGCTGCTTAGCCGTTTACAAAAGCGAGAGTTGCCCAAGGGCTGGGAAGCAGCACTTCCGGAATTCGCAGCTGGAGAAAGCGTAGCTACTCGTTCTGCATCTGGAAAAGTACTAACTGCTTTGAAAGATGTACTTCCGGAGCTCTGGGGCGGTTCAGCTGACCTCGACGGCTCCAATAAGACTTCTATGACGGGAGAGCCGTCTTTCCTGCCGGCAGATCGTGCTTCGAAAGCATTCCCAGGCAATAAGTACGGCCGCACCTTGCACTTCGGTATTCGCGAGCACGCCATGGGAGCAATCGTGAACGGTATCGTGCTACACGGCCCCACTCGTGCTTATGGTGGTACTTTCTTCGTATTTGCCGATTATATGCGCCCCTCCGTACGGCTGGCAGCGCTTATGGAAATTCCGTCAATTTGGGTATGGACACACGATTCTATTGGAGTCGGTGAAGACGGCCCCACCCATCAACCAATTGAGCATCTGTGGTCTTACCGCGCTATTCCTGGTTTTGATGTAGTCCGCCCGGCGGATGCAAATGAAACCGCTTATGCTTGGCGCGGTATCCTCGAGCGCACTAATCGCCCAGCGGCAATTATTTTATCGCGGCAAAATCTGCCCGTTATTGCCCGGGGCAACAACGCCTGTGCCGCCGCAGCTGGAGTACTAAAAGGTGGATATGTGCTAGCTGATGGAGAAGATGTGGTACTAATTGCCACTGGCTCGGAAGTAGCACTTGCTCTGGAAGCACGCACTGCTTTAGCAAAAGAAAATATCTCGGCCCGCGTAGTATCTCTCCCCTGCTGGGAATGGTTCTGTGAGCAGGAACAAAGCTACCAAGATTCCGTGCTTCCTCCGGCATTAAAGGCACGGGTTTCGATAGAAGCCGGCGCTACTTTCGGTTGGAAAGGAATCGTCGGCGATTGCGGCCGTACGGTGGGAATTGATCATTATGGTGAATCTGCACCCGCGGGCCGACTTTTTGAAAAGTACGGTTTAACAGCAGAAAACGTAGTCAAAGCCGCTAAAGAATCTTTAGCGGCAGCCAAGTGAAAGGCTAAATAATGGGAAATATTGCAAAATTACGCGACTATGGCGTCTCCGTATGGTTAGATGACCTCTCGCGCTCCCGCCTTACCAGTGGCGGCTTAGAGAAAATGATCAAAGATGGCGAAATTGCCGGAGTTACTACTAATCCAGCAATTTTTCAAGCAGCTATTTCTGGGGCAGCTGACTACGCAGCAGATATTGCCCAGCTGGCGCAAGCCGGCGCCGATGCGGAAGCCGTTATTACTAAGCTGACCAGTGACGACGTGCGTAATGCCTGTGATCTCTTTGCAGATCTCTATCGCGAAACCGGAAAAGATGGCCGCGTATCTATTGAAGTAGATCCGCGTTTGGCCCATCGCACTGATCCTACTATTGCGCAAGCAAAAGAACTATGGAAATTAGTAGACCGACCCAATGCCATGATTAAAATTCCGGCTACGAAGGAAGGTCTGCGGGCAATTACGGAAGTAATTTCCGAGGGGATTTCCGTAAATGTGACTCTGATTTTCTCGGTAGAGCGCTATCGCGAAGTGGTAGAAGCGTATTTAGCCGGATTGGAAAAAGCAGCAGCTGCTGGGAAAGATTTGCAAAAAATTCATTCCGTGGCATCGGTATTCGTATCGCGGGTGGATACAGAAGTGGATGCCCAGCTAGAAAAAATCGGCTCTCCCGATGCTTTAGATATGCGTGGAAAAGCCGCACTCGCAAATGCGCGCCTCACCTATGCTGCCTATATGGAGCTATTTGAGGATAACCCGCGTTTCCAGCAATTGGCAGCGCAGGGAGCTAATGTGCAGCGCCCACTCTGGGCTTCTACCGGAGTAAAGAACCCGGACTATTCTCCGACTCTTTATGTAGATCAATTGGTAGCCGAAAATACGGTAAATACTATGCCGGAGAAAACTCTCCGGGCCACTATAGAAAGTGCCGATATTACCGGTGACACCATTCGCCCTCAGTTAGAAGATGCACAGCGCATAATTAAGAAAATTATTCATTTAGGAATAGATTTCGCTGCTGCTACACAAAAACTAGAAAATGAGGGAGTAGAAAAATTCGAGATAGCTTGGAATGAGCTAATCGAAACCGTAGAAGACGCTATGAAGTAACACCTTTTAATAGCCTCAATACCGCCGTGGGGGTCACGCGAATTTCGCGTGACCCCCACGTTTTTGGGACTTCTTAAAATTAAGAAAGTACTTTTACAATCAGCCCTACCGCAATTACCAGCACAAACCAGAGAATAGAAAGACCAACCGTAATCCGATTCAGATTCCGCTCTGCCACTCCCGAAGAGCGCATAGAAGTGGAGATTCCGCCCCCGAACATATCGGAGATACCGCCTCCCCGGCCTTTATGCAATAAAATAGCGCCTATTAATAATAGGCTGGTAATCACCAGCAATACCGAAACTATAATTAATAAGATATTCATTTCGCTTCAACTTTTCTTTCAATAAACGCTGCGATAAGTATTTCCTGATTATTGTACAAGATTTCTGCGCCTTGCCCGAATTGAGCAAGGCGCAGAGCTAATTAATCCAAATAGGTGACAATCTTGGAGAATTCTTCGGCCTTTAGGGAAGCTCCGCCTACTAGGGCTCCGTCCACATTGGGCTTAGCCATAATATCCTTCACATTTCCCGATTTAACTGATCCACCATACTGAATGCGCAGTGCCTCTGCCGTAGCTGCATCAAAGAGTTCGGCAACTTTTTGGCGAATAGCTCCGCAAACTTCTTCGGCATCTTCCGGCGTAGCTACTTCGCCAGTACCAATAGCCCAAATCGGCTCATAGGCGATTACCGACTTAGCTACTTCCTCTTTGCTGAGCCCAGCTAGCATTTCTGTAATCTGCCCCAGCACAAACTCTACCTGCTTGCCTTCTTTACGTACTTCCAGAGCTTCTCCGCAGCACATAATCGGAATCAAGCCAGCATCCAGAGCCTTCTTGGCTTTCTGACCAATCAGTTCATTAGTTTCCCCATGATACTGCCGGCGCTCCGAATGGCCAACTACCACATAGGTGCAACCGAGTTTCGTCAGCATGGCAGTGGAGATTTCTCCCGTATAAGCGCCGGCATCGTGAATCGATACATCCTGCGCGCCGTACTTAATTTCCAATTCATCTGCTTCTACCAGCGTCTGCACGGAACGTAAATCAGTGAAAGGAGTAATCACCGCTACTTCCACCTTGCTGTAATCATGCTTTAAATCACCTAAAGTCCAGGCTAATTTCTGTACTAAAGCGGTAGCTTCCAGATGATCTAAATTCATCTTCCAGTTACCAGCCATAAAAGGTGTACGTGCCATTTAATTAATCCTCCAAAACTGCAATTCCCGGCAAGGTCTTCCCCTCTAAGAAAGCTAGAGAAGCTCCCCCGCCTGTGGAAATATGATTAAATTTTTCTTCTTCAAAGCCGAGTGTCCGCACAGCTGCGGCAGAATCGCCTCCACCTACAATAGTGAACCCAGCTGCATCCTGCATAGCCTGAGCTACTGCCCGCGTACCGGCAGCAAAAGCAGCGAATTCAAATACTCCCATAGGTCCGTTCCATACTATCGTCTTTGAATCAGCAATAGCCTCAGCATACCGTTTTGCGGTCTCGGGTCCAATATCCAAACCCATTTCTCCCGCCGGCATAGCCTCGGAGCTATGTACCGAAGCTGGAGCATCTGCCTTGAATTCGGGAGCTGTCACATTATCGACTGGCAATAATAATTCCACGCCTTTTTCTTGCGCTTTTTCCAGATAAGAACGAGCAGTTTCCACATAATCGGCTTCCAGCAAAGAAGTACCTACTTCATATCCATGTGCACGCAAGAAGGTATAAGCCATTCCGCCGCCGATGAGAAGACGATCGGCTTTTTCCAGCAAGTTTTCAATTACCCCTAATTTATCGGATACTTTAGAACCACCTAGTACCACGGTGTAGGGGCGAGCCGGATTTAAGGTCGCCTTGGAAAGCGAATCAATTTCCTTAAATACTAATTCTCCCGCTGCCGAAGGTAAAAGCTGCGCAATATCGTAAACCGAAGCCTGCTTGCGGTGTACCACCCCGAAGCCATCCGATACGAAGCAATCAGCTAACTTGGCATAAGCTGCTGCCAATTCTTGCCGCTCGGCATCGTCTTTCGAAGTTTCCCGCGCATCAAAACGGACATTTTCTAGCAATACGACTGCGCCTGCCGCCATATCTGCTGTGCAGCGCTGGGCATCTTCTCCCACAGTATCTTTTGCCAACTGCACTTTCTGCCCGAGCAATTCACCTAAACGCTCAGCTACCGGAGCTAAGGAAAAATCTGGATTCGCGGTACCTTTCGGACGCCCTAAATGAGCTGCCAAAATTACTTTGGCATTATTGCTCAGCAAGCGTTTAATAGTGGGCAGCGCCGCCTTAATCCGGCCGTCATCCGTAATCTGCCGATTTTCATCTAGAGGTACATTAAAATCGGCCCGTACAAAGATTTTCTTTCCGGAAATATCCCCTAAGGAATCAATAGTTCTCATATTTCACCATCCAATATTGCTAAATAATTAAAATGGGTGCTCGCGCATATCTGAAAGCACGAGCACCCATAAAATATTTCCGTACCTATTTACAGCTTAGAAACAATCAACGAGGTAAGATCCACTACCCGGTTGGAGTAGCCCCACTCGTTGTCGTACCAAGAAACTACTTTCACCTGGTTGCCGATTACCTTGGTCAGGCCAGCATCGAAAATCGAAGAATGAGGATCGGTTACGATATCGGTGGATACGATGGGGTCTTCGGTGTAAGCGAGAATACCCTTAAGTTCACCTTCAGCAGCCTTCTTAATAGCTGCATTTACTTCTTCGACCGTTACTTCCCGGCCAGCTTCGAAGGTCAAATCGGTGGCGGAACCAGTGATTACCGGTACGCGTAGCGCATAGCCATCGAACTTGCCTTTCAACTCGGGGATTACCAGAGAAACTGCCGCAGCTGCGCCCGTCTTAGTAGGCACAATATTCATGGCAGCAGCCCGAGCCCGGCGCAAATCGCTGTGCGGGCCGTCCTGCAGACGCTGATCAGCAGTGTAGGCGTGTACGGTGGTCATGAGACCTTTAACAATGCCAAACTCTTTATACAGCACCTTAGCCAAAGGAGCTAAGCAGTTCGTGGTGCAGGAAGCATTCGATACAATGTTGTGCTTGGCCGGATCGTAATCCTTATCGTTTACGCCCATTACGAAAGTAGCATCTTCGTTCTTAGCCGGAGCAGAAATAACAACTTTCTTAGCTCCTGCTTCAATATGAGCCTTTGCATCTTCCGCATTGGTAAAGCGCCCCGTGGATTCGATTACTACATCCACTCCGAGTTCTTTCCACGGCAAATCAGCTGGATTACGCTCTTCCAGTACCTTAATGGTGTGATTCCCAATGGTGATGGTTTCATCAGTGTAGGAAACCTCTTCCGGGTACCGACCTAAGGTGGTGTCGTACTTAAACAAATGAGCTAAGGTCTTGTTGTCAGTCAAATCGTTAACTGCCACAATTTCAAAATTTACATCCTTGGCAAGAGCTGCCCGGGTCACATTGCGGCCAATACGGCCAAATCCGTTGATACCAACGCGAATAGTCACTCTATTCCTCCTTGTACACCTCGTGCACGTAGTTATCAAAATCGTTGGGAAATCCCCCGATTTAACGAATCGGCATTGAGAGGCACCGTATTCGTTTCGTTATTATTTTATCGTTTTTTATTCGACTTCTTATAGGACTATTGATAAGAATGACCACATTCACACGAATTTACTTTTGCTCCGGTAAAAAACTACTTTTTTGCTCGCAAAAACTACTGTTTCTCTTCTAAAAATGCCTGCTGCGCGCCCGAAGATTACTTCCGATTAATGCAAAATCTCTATTACCTCAACATTGCGAAGCAGAAGTGAGCTCAGCTACTGCTGCTAGCGTATCTGGAATTCCCAGTTCGGCCGCCCGCTTATCCGCCATAGTGTTGAGTCGGCGCAACCGGCCGGCCACTGCATCTTTTGTAGCGTTCGGTTGTAAACGCTTACCTAGCATAGAAAGCGAATCACTTGGATACTTAATTCGCATCTCTCCCGCTTCGCGTAAATTATCCGGCACCTGCTCGCCCAAAATTTCAAAAGCCCGCTTCACCCGCACTACTGCCACTACCGCCGCATCGGCACTTCGGCGCATATTGGCGTCGTCAAAATTAGCCAAGCGGTTTGCGTTTCCATTCACTTCCCGCTCCGTGCGCAATTCTTCCCAACGAATTACTGCATCATTAGCTCCCATGCGAGTGAGCATTGCGGAAATAGCATCACCATCACGAATATCTACCCGATGTGCACCACGCGATTCCCGCGCCCGATACGGAATATCGAGCCGGCGCGCCAATCCCCCAATTCCATAGGCGGCTTCCAGCGAAGGGCAAGTGAGTTCTAAAGAAGCATTGCGCCCTGGTTCCAAGAGAGTACCGTGTGCCAGAAAAGCTCCCCGCCACGCAGCAGCTGCATCGGCCTTAGTGCCGCCGACTATCTGGGGAGGTATTCCGCGGATAGGCCGACCTTTTGCATCAAGCAGCCCCACCCGGCGCGCAATGCGTTCACCATAAGATTTCAGCTGCACAATATAGCGATTCCCGTTGCGCATGGCATTCGTGACGGCGATTATATCTGCTTCAACGTTATAAATAGTGCGCAGGAGCTCCCAGAGGTGCCGCGCCGCGCCGGCGTGAGTCAGCTCTGCCTGAAGTCCGATTACTCCCGCATTTATCTGCAAACCACCAGCAAAACGAAACATAATGGCTATTTCTGCCGTCATAGAGGAAGCTACCTGTGGATATACTCCAGCTAGCTCGTCTTTTACTGCCTGGGTCAAAGCCACCACGAAATTTGCCTTCTTTCCAAAAATAATTCCGCTTTCCTACTTTAACAGTAGGAAGCAAAAATCTCCCGATAAGCCGCCGCTAAGTGGAGCGGATCATGCACTCCTCGTTGGCGATAATTAGCTACCGGAGCTGTCACTACTTTTGCACCACATAGAGCAGCTGCTGCTGCTAATTCTGCCGCATTGTAAGACAGGCCCTCATCGACCAAAATCACATCTAAAGATAAATCGGGAGAATGACTATAAAAACTACGCACATGGTCGGCCGGCGACATCGAAGAAGTCTCCGAATCAGCTACTAGGTTGATTACCAACATTTTTTTCGCCGCCGTCGCGATAAAAGCATCGTGTAAATCAGGCACCATGAGGTGCGGAATTACGGAAGTGTACCAAGATCCCGGACCAAAAATTACCCATTCGGCATCCTTGATTGCCGCCACCGCTTCGGCGGGAGCAGGTGGATTTGGCGGAATGATGCGAATACGGGAAATATCGGCATTAGATTTTGCCACTGAATTTTGCCCATAAATAGTCTTCGCGCCCTCTGCAGTAAGAATATCGGCTTCGATAGAAAGTGGCACAGAAGCCATGGGCACTACTTTTCCTTTAATGTTTAGTAATTTCCCGACCCACTCTAAGCCTTGTACTGAATCGCCGAGTAGCTCCCAGAGTCCCGTAATTAATAAATTTCCCAAGGAATGGCCGTCTAAATCGCCACGCGAATGAAAACGATATTGCAGCACATCGCGCCAAGTTAAACCCCATTCTCCATCATCACATAGAGCTGCTAGAGCCATCCGTAAATCCCCGGGCGGAAGTACGCCTAATTCTGCACGTAAACGCCCAGAACTGCCGCCGTCGTCCGCAACTGTGACAATAGCGGTGATATTGCGCGTGAGGAATTTCAGAGCGGAAAGAGAAGTATAAAGCCCGTGCCCACCGCCGAGAGCTACTACTCGCTTTCCCCGGGAGCCGCTTTCAAAATTATTTGGCATATTATTCCCGCCCTAGATCCCGATGAATAGTGCGCACACTTAATCCATTATTTCGCAGCTGCCGCGCTAATTCTTCAGAAATAGCTACCGAGCGATGCTTACCTCCCGTGCAGCCAATTGCCACCGTCACATATGGTTTCAGTTCATGCTCGTAGCCTGCCACCATACCCGTAATAAGCTCCGCATAACGCTGCACGAATTGTTGAGCCCCATCTACTTTCATCACAAAGTCACGTACCGGCTCATCTTTACCGCTCAGATGGCGCAGTTCGCTTACCCAATAGGGGTTCGGAATAAAACGCACATCTGCCACATGATCTGCATCGAGAGGCAAACCGTATTTAAAACCGAAAGACATTACCGTCAGCTCTAATTTAATTTCCGAATCCGTGCCCACTAAACGGCGAATTTCCCGCGCTAAATCATGTACCGAACGGTGGGTAGTATCTATCACCTCATCGGCGCGGGTGCGCAAATCTGCCAGCAACTCCCGCTCGCGGCGTATACCGGTGAGAAGCCGACCATCATCCTGCAAGGGGTGCGGACGGCGTACCGATTCATAACGGCGTACTAGTTCGGCATCTGCAGCATCTAGAAAAATAATTCGATACGGTATGCTCGCATCAGTCAAATCTTGTAAAACATGCAAGAGTTCTTGAAAGAATTTCCGGGAACGCACATCTACTACACAGGCCAGCTTTTTAATTCCGCCTCCAGACATCGCCAATTTCAGCATGGCCATGATTAAACGCGGGGGCATATTATCTATTACGTACCAGCCTAAATCCTCCAGAGTAGCTCCGGCTTGCGAGCGGCCAGCCCCAGACATTCCCGTAATTATTAACACTTCCGGAAACTCATTTTGCGGCAGGCTCATTGCAAAATCCATATTCGCAATACCAATAGGAATTTTGCCTGTGTCGTTTATATCGGAAAAATCTGCCATACCTCTATGTTGCCATTTTCCCCGTTTTAACTCTACGCAAAAGAAATTTTTGCCTTATTTATTTTGATTCTTTTATTCTTTGCGCTTCATTCCCCAGGTGGCAAGGGCGAATCTTCCGGATGGAAATGCTGAAAAATAATTTCCGCCATCTTTGCGCCGATTCCGGCTACTTGCGCTAACTCGGCGGGGCGAGCTGCTTTTATCTTTTGCACCGAACCAAAATATCGCAGCAACTCTTTCTGTTTCACTTCCCCTAAACCAGCAATTGCATCTAGCTGGGAACGAGTCATTGACTTGGCGCGGCGTTTCCGATGATGCGTAATTGCAAATCGATGCGATTCATCGCGCAGATATTGCAGAAGGTGCAACGCCGGAGAAGAACGCGGCAGAATAAGCGGAAAATCTCCCCCCGGAATCCACACTTCTTCCAGTCTTTTCGCCAAGCCCACTATTTTTATATCTGGATTGGTAATTATTTTGCTGGCGGCATTCACTTGCGGCAAGCCACCGTCTACCACTATTAAATCAGGGCGAAAACGAAAAGAGGCATCCTCTTTTTCGAGATTACGCATTCTTCTTTCCAACACTTCCGCCATAGCGGCCGTATCATCAACTCCGCCCGCGCCGTTTTCCCCGCGAATTAAGAAATGCCGATAATCTTTCTTTTTCGGCAATCCATCTTCGAATACCACCATCGAAGCCACTTGATTAGTTCCCTGGGTATGAGAAATATCGTAACATTCGATACGCAGGGGTGCTCTTTCCATATTCAACCCCTGCCGTAATTCTTCGAGAGCTTGAGAGCGGGCAGTCAGATCTACCGAACGCTGCAATTTGTGGTGATTGAGCGCCTGCAAGGCATTCATATTCACCGTCTCAACTAGCTTGGATTTTTTACCCCGCTGCGGCACTTTAATATGCACTTTCGCCCCGCGCAATTCACTTAGCCAATTCTGTAAATCCTCCAACTGCCGCGGCGCACCCGGCAACCAAATTTCCTGCGGAATTGCCTGCGCCGAAGTGTAGGCCACATCGTCCACCGAGCGCGGCTGCTCCCGCTGCCGAAAAGTATTTTGCTTTTCCCGCAGTGAAAACTCCCCATACACCTGCAATACAAGTTGATTTAATAAGTCTTCTTGACTTTCTTCACCTATTTCACTTACCCAGCCTTTTTGCCCGCGAATCCGCCCACTCCGCACGTAAAATACTTGCACACTAACTTCTAGCTCATCACGCGCTATTCCGAATACATCCGCATCGATATCTTTCTTCATTACGAGCGTATTTTGCTCCGCAATACTCGCTAAAGCCTGCAACTGATCTCGAGTTTTAGCGGCTTGTTCAAAATCTAATTCGGCAGCTGCCGCTTCCATTTCACTTTGCAACTCTGCCCGTAATTTCTCGCCATCTCCGTGCAAGTATTCTAAAAGCTCTTGTACCTGCTGCTGATATTCCGCTTTCTCTACTCTCCCTACACAAGGAGCTGTGCATCTATCTATATAGCCGTTTAGACAGGGGCGCGCCGTGCGCTGTGCGCGATTAAATACCCCCTTTGTACAAGAACGCACCTTAAATACTCGCTGCAATAAATCGACTGCTTCCCGCGCCGCAGTAGCTCGCGTATACGGGCCAAAATACTGATTTTGGGGGCGTTGCTTCGCTCTGGTAATAAGCAGCCGGGGAAATTCCTCTCCCGTAGTGACGGCCACATACGGATAAGATTTATCATCCCGATACATTACGTTAAAACGGGGAGCAAACTCTTTTATCCACGCATATTCCAGCGTGAGTGCCTCAATTTCCGAATTAACTACTACCCACACTACTTGCGCAGCACTAAATACCATACGGCGCGTTCGCGGATGGAGAGTATCCGGATTGGCAAAATAAGCTGGTAAACGCCCCCGCAACGATTTTGCTTTCCCTACATATATCACTCGCCCTTCGGCGTCTAAAAAACGATAGACTCCCGGATCTAGGGGAATATCTTTCGTCTGCGGGCGGTAGGTATCCGGATGTGCCATCTTAAAGTGTGCCTGCTTTTTGCAAAATTGGGCGCAAATAAGTGCCCGTATACGAGCCAGCTATTTGTGCCACCGCTTCCGGCGTACCTGCTGCCACCAATTTCCCGCCATCTTTTCCGCCTTCTGGCCCGAGATCTATTACCCAATCAGCAGATTTGATGACGTCTAAATTATGCTCAATCACTACTATGGTATTTCCTTTATCAGTGAGCCCTTGCAGTACTCCGAGCAATTTGCGCACATCTTCAAAGTGCAAACCAGTAGTGGGCTCATCCAATACATAGATAGTGGAACCGCGGGAACGTTTATGCAGTTCGGCAGCCAATTTTACCCGTTGAGCTTCTCCGCCAGAAAGCGTAGTGGCCGCCTGCCCCAGCCGGATATAGCCCAAACCCACTGATTCTAAAGTAGCGAGATATTTCGTGAGACGATCGATGTTTTGGAAAAATACTCCTGCCTCCGAAATCGTCATATCGAGCACTTCTGCCACATTTTTCCCCTTGTAACGCACCTCCAAAGTCTCGCGATTGTAGCGAGCTCCATGGCAGACTTCGCAAGGCACATAGACATCTGGCAAAAAATTCATCTCGATTTTTAAGGTGCCATCGCCGCGGCAAGATTCACAGCGCCCACCTTTCACGTTGAAAGAAAAACGCCCGGGCCCGTAGCCCCGTAATTTTGCTTCTGGAGTTTGCGCAAAAAGCTGGCGAATATGATCCCAGAGACCGGTATAGGTAGCGGGGTTAGAGCGTGGAGTACGCCCGATTGGGGACTGATCTACGTGCACTATTTTTTCTAAGCTCTCTCC
>NZ_CAMXYE010000026.1 GCF_947253055.1 uncultured Arcanobacterium sp.
GCTACTCCGAGCGCTACTAAAGCTACCCCGCCGTATACGAGGCCAGAAAGATTCTCTGTTCCGCTCATAGTTTTTGGCTATCCCTCTTCAACTATTTTTATACTTATTCTATTGTAGGTGCGATATCGTCAATATCGCGTGTATCTGAATGAGGCTGATTGGGATCTTGTGGGCGCCGAGCTAGGAATTCGAGGAGAAGGCGCCGCTGTAGAGCAAACATCTCTTTCTTTTCTTCCTCTTCTACATGGTCATACCCCAGTAGATGCAAAATACCATGCGTGGCGAGTAAAAGAATTTCTTCCATAAGGGCGTGGCCAGATTTGGCGGCCTGCCGCGCAGCTACCTGCGGGCAAATGGCGATATCTCCTAAAATTCCCGCTTGCGGGTTTTGCCCAACCGGAGCTGGGCGCAGTTCATCCATAGGGAAAGAGAGCACATCGGTAGGGCCACTCAATCCCATCCACTCTAGGTGGAGATCTGCCATAGCATCTTCCCCAAGCAGCACAAAATTCAGATCTGCCTGCGGATGCACCCGCATTTCATCTAGTACCCAGCGCGCCAATTCAGATATTTCCGCTAAATTAATGGCTGCATCGTAATCGGATTCATCATTTACATCAATCATAGTTTTCACTCCAGCGGGTATAGGCATCTACAATATCTGCTACTAGGCTATTGCGCACCACATCTTCTGATTTAAGTTCTATAAATTTTATACCGGAAATATCGGCGAGAATACTGCGCATAAGGCGAAGTCCAGACGTGGTACGAGTAGGTAAGTCTATCTGGGTTAAATCCCCTGTGATTACCATTTTGGTTTGGAACCCTAGACGCGTAAGAAACATTTTCATCTGTGCAGGAGTAGTATTCTGTGCTTCGTCTAGAATCACGAAAGCGTCGTTTAGGGTGCGCCCACGCATATAGGCTAGAGGTACGACCTCTATAGTGCCCGCAGCGAGTAATTTCGGAATGCTATCTGGCTCTACCATGTCGTAGAGAGCATCGTAGAGTGGCCGCAAGTAAGGATCGATTTTATCGCTGAGCGTACCGGGAAGAAACCCCAGCGATTCTCCCGCTTCTACCGCGGGGCGGCTGAGCACAATGCGGCGCACTTGCTGGCTCTGTAATGCTTCCACTGCTTTAGCCACCGCCAGATAAGTCTTTCCCGTACCAGCTGGGCCGATGCCGAAAGTAATTGTGGAAGTATCGATAGCATCTACATATTCTTTTTGCCCGAAAGTCTTGGGGCGAATAGTTTTACCGCGCGCAGAAATTATATCAGTACGCAGCAAATCAGCTGGATTAGCTAAACCTCGTTGAGCTAATCTGATTGCACTTTCCACTGCTTCCACATTGAGATACTGGCCGCGTTGTAGCACCGAGATAAACTCATTTAAAAGATTTTTTGCCAATTCCACTGGTAGCGGCGGGCCAGAAATAGTTATTTCTCTTTCCAGGACGTGCAGCTGCGCCGGCGCTAAGCCTTTTTCCAAGGTGCGGAGGTATATATCGTGCGGCCCTAGAAAGCTAATCATATCTATGCTTTCCGGTACCGTAACCTTCTGAATAACTTTGCTCTCTGCTTCCATATTTTCTCTATTACTTTATTCGACTTTTATCCAGAAAAGCGCGCGTCACTGCAATCGCCCACGGCCCGGCAGAAGAACTACGCAGAATATGCTCTCCTAGGAGCACTGCCTGAGCTCCAGCCGCTTGGAAAGCTGCCAATTCTGCAGAAGTGATTCCTCCTTCGGGACCTACTATATACACTAATCTACTTGGAAAATCCGCTTGAGAAGAACTCTGCGCCAGCGCGGAATTAAAAAGACTGGTCAGCACTTGTGCTAAAGAGTGCACCGCTTCTTCATGGCAAACCAATACCCAAGCCCCCGCAGCAATAAAATCCGGAATTTTCTCTGCGAGAGCGGAACTATCTAAAAGTTCATCCACCTGCGGGAAATAGGCGCGCCGTGCTTGTTTAGCTGCTTCATATGCAGTAGCTGCCCATCTACTGCGCCCTTTGGCACTTTTTTGTGCACTCTCCCAGCGCACCACACTTCGTTCCGCAGCCCAAGGAATTACACTATCCACTCCAAATTCAGTGGCGGTTTCTACCGCTTGCTCTGCTCGTCCGCCTTTAGCGAGTGCCTGCACCAAGGTTATCGCCGGCAAAGTCGGAGGATAATCAGTTATTGCTTGTACCTGCCCGGTGAGCGCAGCTTTTTCGGTGCTTTGCACCAGCAGGATTCCCCGTCTCCCTTGGCCATCTACTACGGCGATTTTCTCTCCAGGGCGAATACGGCGCACGGCGACGGCATGATGGGCTTCACTACCGCGAATCGTACAAATATCTTCGCACGCTAAATTAGATATTTCTGCACTATAAAATACCGGTAGTGACATCTTTTCCCTTATTTAACGAAGATATCTTTAAATCGCGTAAAAAGAGAATCTTTTTCGGCACTTAAATCGGATGCTACTTTTTCTTCACCGCGCAGTTTTGCGAGTTTTTTAAGTAGTTCTTTCTGCTCATCTGGCAGATCGGTAGGTGTACGTACCTGCATAAGCACATGTATATCTCCGCGCCCGCGCCGGCGTAGATGCCCAACTCCCAGGCCGGGAAGGGTGATGATTTCTCCAGATTGTGTACCCGGTTTTACTTCTATATTTTGCAGACCGTCAAAAGTGGATATTTGTAACTGGCAGCCTAAGGCAGCGGCAGTCATCGGCACCTCTAAAGTGGCGTGTAGATCATCGCCGCTTCTCTCGAATACTGCATCGCGTTTAACGCTTATTTCCCCATACAAATCTCCGGCCGGACCGCCGTATACTCCAGCATCACCCGCACCGCGCAAACGGATTCGCGTAGCATTTTCCACTCCGGCTGGCACATTAAATACCACTTCTTTTTGCGTCTTTATACGGCCACTACCGGCACATTCTGGGCAAGGAGTGACCACTTTTGTGCCATACCCACCGCAGCCCGGACAAGGACTACTCGACATCATCTGCCCGAAGAGTGAATTAGTGAGTTTTTGAATAGTGCCACTTCCTTGGCAATCCGCGCAAGTAACTAGCTCAGTACCAGGAGCAGTCAAATTACCATGACATTCTGGGCAGAGCCCGGCGATATTTACTTTTACTTTTTTGTCTACCCCGAATACCACTTCTTTCAAAGTGAGCTGCAGACGCACTAAAGAATCATCACCGGGACGGGTGCGAGATATCGGACCACGCCCCGCACTGCCCCCACCAAAAAATGCGGAAAATATATCTTCGAAGCCGCCAAAGGCACTCGCTCCGCCTCCCGCCTGGCCAGTTTTTAGGGCTTCTTCTCCTCCGAGGTCATAAAGATGGCGCTTTTCGGTATTAGAAAGTACTTCATAAGCCACTGTGACTTCTTTAAATTTTTCAGCTCCCTCTGGCCCCGCCACATCGGGATGTAGTTTCCGCGCTAATTTTCTATAAGCTTTTTTTATCTCTTCTGCGGAAGCTTGCCGTGATACTCCTAAAATCTGGTAGTAATCAGCCACTTATAATTTTCCCTTGCCTATTAGATTAAAATATTCTTTCTGTATTCTATGCGCTCTATCTGCAGAAAACAGCCACTAAGCACAGAAGCGGGCGAATTTCACTCACTGCTCAAAATTGAAGTCAGATATTGAGCTACAGCATACACTCCCGCCATTGCGCCCCGGTAATCCATCCGCGTCGGACCAATTATTCCCAACCGCGCAATATCTGCTTCATCGCCTACGCCGTAATTCGTAGAAACTATAGAAGCTTCCGCGAGGGCTTCTTCGGTATTTTCGCTCCCTATTTTTACGTTTATTCCTTGCTCTTGCTGGGTAATAAGGCGCAAAAGTATCACTTGCTCTTCGAGTAAATCTAAAACGGGAGAAATAGAATGAGCAAAATCGTAATCATAACGGCTGAGATTACCCGTGCCGGCTACTACTACTTTTTCTTCTCCCTCACTCTGCAGCATTTTTGCCACCGCCGTGAATACTATTTTTCCCGCAGGGCGAATCAACGGTGGCAGAGCCTCTAAAGTGGTCGGAATTTTCTTACCTAAATGGCGCATTTCCATTCCCACCAAGTGCTCATTAGCTGCTTTTCTAATTAAATCTACAGATTCTTCAGAAAGAATATCTTCTACTTCCACGGTGCGCTGTTCTACGCGGCCCGTATTGGCAATCAACACAATTAAGATGAGCTGCTTACTTAGAGCTACTAGCTCTATATGCCGTAAAAGAGTGCGCTGCAAAGAAGGATACTGCACCACTGCCACTTGTTGAGTTATCTGCGCTAAGAGACGCACCGCGCGATTAACTACGTCATCTAAATCCACTGACTGGGTGAGAATTTGCTCAATAGCTTTGCGTTGCGGCACCGAGAGCGGCTTAATATCAGCAATTGCATCTACAAAAGCGCGATAACCACTATCGGTAGGTATGCGCCCAGCGGAAGTGTGCGGCTGGACGATTAATCCTGCTTCTTCTAGTTGTGCCATATCGTTGCGAATAGTAGCAGGAGAAACGCCGAGATTGTGCCGCCGCGCCACTGCTTTTGAACCGACTGGTTCGCGAGTGGCAATATAGTCTTCAATAATGGCATTAAGCACTAAACGCCGGCGGGCATCCGAATTACGCATTCTCACCCCTTCCTTTCGCCTCTCCCCAAAGCCTATTCCCCAAAGTCTATTCCCTGAAGATTATTCCCCCAAAGCTTCGTCATAGACCTTATTTGCAAAACATATTTGCAAAACGTGCGCAGATTTGCGCACTCTTTGCTCTCGAGTGCTAATTCTACTCTAGTTTTTCTCCGCGCTAATTTCCTGCTCGAAAGAGCTAATTTTTAATCGAGATAAGACTTCGGTAATAGCTGAACTAATTTTCCGGCTCGCTGGGCACACCAATCCAGGAACTCGAGGCTAGAGCGATTAAATTTTTGCGCAGGTAAAAGAAAGCTGATGTAGTTTCGATAGATATGTACATATTCTATATTCACCAATTCGGTAAAAAATTCTCCAGCTACACTAGCGCAAATTGCAGCCGTGAGCTCTCTATCTCCAGTTACATCCCACTGCGCAGCCGGAAAGGAAGCAGTAGAAGTGGGAGCAGAAGCAGCAGTGGGAAAATGAAAAAGAACTTCTGGGAATTGGAACTGCGCACCCGCAGGAGTGATGGGAATTTCATACGAAAAAACTAGATTATGTGGATTAGCGGGAGTGCGCACAAAAATCGACCGCCAGGAGCTAGAACGAAAATTTTTGATTCCGTCGTAGCCAGCCGCATTTTCTAGCACCGGCCAGTGCCTTAGTTTGGTGGCTTCCGGAAGTAAAAACTGCTGCGCATTTTCAATATATTCACGGTAATTCCAGCGGCGGGAACGAACTAAGCCCGCTATTTTGGTACGCTCATCCCAAGCACCGCGCGGATTTTTCGTAAAAAATCCGGAGAGGGCCCAGAGGGCAATTCCCCCAATAAGCACGATTAGTACTAATTTAACGTAAGTATCTCCCATGTCGTTTCGCTTTCTGGCGGTGTTACTACCGTATTACCATAGCGCGCGAATGACCGTATCGGCTAGTAATCTCCCGCGGAGCGTCAATTGTAAACGACCCTCTGCCCAAGCTGTTGCCTCTATTAAGCCATCTTCCAATAATTGGCGCGCGATAGCTGGAGAAGGCGAAAAAGAAAGCGGTATACCCGCGCGACAGCGAATTCCCAACATTATTTCTTCTTCTCTTATCTCTGCTGCACCTAGATGCTCTTGCCCAGCTATAGGTAGTTGTGGATCAGGAGAGACGAGCTGCTGCGCATAGGCAAGCGGATGAGCAGTATTCCAAAAGCGGGTGTCGTTGATGCAGGAATGAGCACCCGGGCCATATCCCCAATAGTTATCGCGCTGCCAGTAGTGCAAATTGTGTTGGCAAGCTGCGCCCGGGCGCGCCCAATTAGAGATTTCATACCACTGATAGCCGTGAGAAGTAAGGATTTCTTCGGCGTGCTGATATTTATCAGCCAGAATATCCGGGTCGGGAGCAGGGATTTCTTTGCGCTCCAACGCTCGCCCCATTTTGGTATTTTTTTCAACGGTGAGAGCGTAGGCGGAGATATGCTCTGGCCCTAGCGCAATAGCTTCGTGGAGGGAAAAATCCCAATCCGCCATGCTCTCCCCCGGAGTGCCGTAAATGAGGTCTAAGGAATAGCGCATCCCTAATTTTTCTGCCCAGTGACAGACCCGAGCAGTCTGCCCGGGAGTGTGCATTCGATCTAAAGTCTTTAATACGGATTTCACCGCAGATTGCATTCCAAAAGATATCCGGTTTATACCGCTCTCTTGGAGTTGGTAAAGTTTTTCATAAGTGAGCGTCTCCGGATTTGCTTCGGTAGTGATTTCCGCGGTGGCAGAAATTCCGTATACGCTGCGCAGTTTCTCTAAAATTTGCTTTAGCGCAGCTGCCGGAAGCAAAGTGGGGGTTCCTCCTCCAAAAAATACACTGCGTAATTCGCCGGCGGGAGCGCCCGCGTTCAGAATTTTTGCGGAGAGCTCTATTTCGCGGCAGAGCGTAGCGGAAAACTCCGCAGCTCCCGCACCCGCCGGAAAATGCAAATTTGTATAGGTATTAAAATCGCAGTATCCGCAGCGGCGAGCGCAGAAAGGAATATGGATATACGCCGAAAATCCATTTCGCACATCGGGGTTAGGCAATTCCAGCGCAGTTGAAACCGGCGAAGAAAAAATTTGCTGTATCAAGGCTATTTTCGTTTCTAGTTTTCTGCGGCAGTTTTTCCCGCGCGGGTGGGGGCCGGAGTACGCGATGGCGGGCGCTCTCCACCCCTATCAGCTTTCACTTCCTGCCCATTTTTCGCAGCGGCAACCCACGGATCTTCCGGTACCGGCACTCCCGCCAGTGCCACCTGATTGCGAACCACATATAAATCGTGCACGCGGCGCTTGGCCGCTTGCCCGCGCGATTCAAAACGCGTAAGCACCCGGCCGCTGTAACGGGGAGCAAATCCCCCAGTATAAATCCCTTCGTCGTGCGCATCTGGATTTTGCGCCAAGTACGGGTTGTCAAACCAAGGAGATTCTTGCAGTACATCGCGCATCTGCCAAGCGTAGTTATCCCAATCAGTGGCGAGACGCCAGCAGCCGCCGGGCTCTAATACTCCAGCTACGATGTGTGCAAACTGCGGTGATACTAGGCGGCGTTTCCGATGTTTTTTCTTGCGCCAAGGATCGGGGAAAAAAGTCCAGATTTCGCGCGCGCGATAATCTGAATCAGAAGGAAAAAGGATAGGAAGACTTTGCGCAGCATCTAATTGCGCTATGCGCACATTTTCTACCCCCGCTGCGACGGTGGCAGCAAGGCAACGAGCTGCTCCGGGCTGCCAGGCCTCCAGGGCGAGAAAATTTATTTGCGGATGCGCTTGTGCGGCATGGATAAGTTGTTCTCCAGATCCGGGCCCGATTTCGATTATGAGGGGTTGCCGATTCGGGAAGGCGGCCGCTAGATCGATGCGCGCATCTTCGCTAATAGTGGAGATTCCCGTTCCGGAAGGAAAATCGAGGAAGTAGTGCGGCCCAAATTCTGCTTGCAGGGTTTTATATTTTTCACCCAAGCGTTTTCCCCGCGCAGAAAAGGAGCGAATTCGCCCATATTGCGGATTAGGGAGCTCCGAGTGGGAATTCTCTTTCATGTTATTTTTTCTTACCCGTCGGCATTTCGGAACTGAGCGCGGCGATGAATGCTTCTTGGGGCACTTCTACTCTGCCGACTGCTTTCATCCGTTTTTTACCTTCTTTTTGCTTTTCTAGCAATTTACGCTTTCGAGAGACGTCGCCCCCATAGCATTTTGCCAATACGTCTTTGCGGAGCGCTTTAATAGTAGAACGCGCAATTATGCGAGATCCTACTGCTGCCTGTACCGGAATTTCAAAATTCTGCCGCGGGATTAATTGGCGCAATTTTTCCGTCATTTCCACCCCGTAGCTATAGGCTTTATCGCGGTGCACGATTGCCGAAAAAGCATCTACTACTTCGTGGTTGAGTAAGATATTTACTTTCACTAAATCGGCGCTTTGTTCTCCTTTTTGGTGGTAATCTAGCGAGGCATAGCCTTTGGTGCGAGATTTTAGTTGATCGAAAAAATCGGTGACTATTTCCGCCAACGGTAAAAAATAATGCAGTTCTACTCTTTCGGGAGAAAGGTAACTCATATTCTGCATTTCTCCTCGGCGCTGCTGGCAAAGTTCCATAATTGCACCCACGTATTCACTCGGAGTGAGAATGGTAGCTTCTACTAGCGGTTCCACTATTTCTTGTACTTTCCCTTCCGGAAATTCTGAAGGGTTTGATACCGCTATTTTTTCTCCATTTTCGGTAATTACTTGGTAAGTGACGGAAGGCGCAGTAGCTATCAAATCGAGATCGAATTCTCGCTCGAGTCTTTCAGTAATAATCTCGAGGTGAAGTAGACCTAAAAATCCACAACGGTAGCCGAATCCTAAAGCTACTGAATTTTCCGGTTCGTAGGTGAGAGAAGCATCGTTGAGCCGCAGTTTATCTAGAGCATCGCGTAGAGCTGGATAATCCGAGCCATCTATCGGATATAAACCAGAAAACACCATGGGCTGCGGATTGGCATATCCGGAAAGCGGAGTACGCGCCGGGTTGCGCAAAGTAGTTACCGTATCGCCTACCCGGGACTGCGATACATCTTTCGCCCCTGTAATCAAATACCCTACTTCTCCGGCACTCAAACCCGTAGAGCTGAGCGGTTCCGGAGAAATAACTCCAATTTCTTGGAGCTCATGCGTTTCTCCGGTGGAAAGCATCCGCACTTGTTCACGTGGGCGCAGCTGCCCGTCTACGACCCGTACATAAGTGACTACTCCCCGGTAGGTATCGTAGACCGAATCAAAAATAAGTGCGCGCGTGGGGGCATCTTTTTTCCCTTGCGGAGCAGGTACTTCTTTCACTATCCGGTTGAGAAGTTCTTCTACGCCCACTCCGGTCTTACCAGATACTTTTATACAATCTTCTGGTTCGCAGCCAATCAGAGCACTCAACTCTTCCGCGTATTTATCGGGCTCTGCAGCTGGTAAATCTATTTTATTTAAGACGGGTATGATAGTTAAATCATTTTCGAGAGCTTGATAGAGATTGGCCAGGGTTTGCGCTTCAATGCCTTGTGCCGAATCCACCAGTAGAATTGCCCCTTCGCAGGCGGCTAAAGAGCGAGATACTTCGTAAGCAAAATCGACATGCCCGGGGGTGTCTATCATATTCAGCACATAAGGCGTGCCATCTACCGTCCAAGGAATCCGTACCGCTTGCGATTTAATAGTGATTCCGCGTTCGCGCTCAATATCCATTCTGTCGAGGTATTGGGCACGCATATCACGTTCCGCTATTACTCCCGTCAATTGCAACATACGATCCGCTAAAGTGGATTTACCGTGGTCGATATGCGCAATTATGCAAAAATTGCGAATTTGTGCAGCCGGCGTGGAGGCCGGTTGAATTTCTTTCAGCTCTGCCGGAGTGGAAATGGGCACTAACGTATCTCCTTATTCACTACTAATAGCTCTAAGGCTACCAGCGCCGGAAACTAAAGCCGATTTTTCGGGAGGAATAGCTTTGTGAAATTCTGCGCGGGCAGCTTTTCTCTATAGAATTATAAAAAAGGGCGGAGGGATTTATATGGAAGCTTTGAGCGCGGCACAGCAGAAAATGCGCACTGCCGGAGTTAGCGAATGCGGAATAAACGTCTTTAGCTCTTATTTTGCAGATTTACAGCACGGAGCTACTGGGTTAATTCCCGAGTCCACTATCGACCCGATGCCTCCGGCGCCCCGGCTAGCAGAGAAAAATTTTAGCCCCGCCGTGCAGGCAGAGGCACTGGGAAAGACGGCTTTTTTAAAGCTAAACGGCGGTTTAGGCACCTCTATGGGGATGGATAAAGCTAAATCTCTTATTCCAGTGCGCACGGGAGAAAGTTTTTTGCGTTTGATCTGCCGGCAAATACGCAGCGCGCGCGAACAGAGCGGAAAATTGCTCCCTATAATTTTTATGGATTCTTTCCGCACGCAGCGCGATACGCTCGCGGCCCTAGATAAAAATATGGAGATACCGGGAATTCCCCTCAGTTTTCTGCAAGGGCGGGAACCGAAGCTGCGGCGCGATAATCTATATCCAGTAATCTGGGAGGAAAATCCAGAACTAGAGTGGTGCCCGCCCGGGCACGGCGATATCTACACTGCCCTTAGTAATAATTCTTTGTTAGAAGATTTGCTCAGCCGCGGTTTCCGCTATCTTATGACTTCTAATGCCGATAACTTAGGGGCTTATCCTTCTGGAGAAATTGCCGCTTGGTTTGCCGAAAGTGGAGTTTCTTATGCAGCCGAGGTCTGCCGGCGTACTCCCTCTGATCGCAAAGGCGGACATTTAGCACTGCGGCGGAGCGATAAGCAGCTTATATTGCGCGATACCGGGCAAACTCCTCCAGCTGATATGCAGTATTTTACGGACGAAAAGCGGCATCCCTATTTTCATACGAATAATCTGTGGTTTAATATCGAGGCTTTACGGGACTTATTGCAGAAAACAGCCGGGCTTTTGCGTCTCCCCTTAATTCGTAACCAGAAAACGGTAGATCCGTGCAATAAAGATTCGGTGCCGGTGTATCAGTTGGAATGTGCGATGGGAGCTATAGTCGAAAAATTTGCAGATGCGAAGGCTCTTATTGTGGAACGAGAGCGGTTTTTACCGGTAAAGACTACGAATGATTTATTTGTATTGCGTTCTGATGCCTATAAATTTACGGAAGAAGGGCGAGTACTTTTGCAGATTCCAACTGCCCCTATTGCCGATTTAGATCCTCAGTATTTTTGTTTTATACACGATTTTACTGAGCGTACCCGCCATTTACCTTCTCTGCGGGAGGTAGAGAAAATAACGGTAAAGGGCGATTATACTTTCACCGGAATGGAAAAATTGCGGGGGCGGGTAGAAATTGGGAACGCATAGTTGCGGCTTTCTTTACTGAGAGCGATAATTTCTTTATCCGAAATCGATGATTTTTACCACCCTTGGAGCTTTTCTTTGGCTCTGGCGGTAAATACTGCTAAAGTACCTAGTGGACTTGGCACCTGGTCGGGTGAAAGGTCCGGCTCTTTTCTTTTAACCACGGGTGTCCCCACGCCTGGCAGTCCAGAGAGAGCAAGCCCTCACCGACCATATCCATTCGCAATAGCGAAAGAATTGAAAGAGTTAAATAGTGGCAAATATTAAGTCGCAAAAAAAGCGGATTAAGACTAATGAGAAGCGCCGGCTGCGCAATAAGAGCTATAAATCTGAGTTGAAGACCTTAGTGCGGAAGACTCGGGAAGCGATTGCAGCTAAAGATCCGGAAACGGCAGAGGCAGCTCTGCGTCTTGCTGGCCGGAAACTAGATAAGGCTGTTTCCAAGGGAGTAATCCATAAGAATCAGGCTGCGAACCGGAAGTCTAAGCTGGCTAAGCAGGTTGATGCGCTTACGAAAGACGCTTAAGCCCTAGCTTAAGTAGTTATCTAATCTCGAAAATGCTCGGAAAATAAAATTTCCGAGCATTTTTCTATATCTGCCTATTTTTATACATGTACCTGTTCGTAACTACCGGGCACAGCCATTGTAACTACTGGGCGTAGCCATCGGGATTTTTTTGTTGCCAATTCCAGGAATCCCGGCACATCTGCGCTAGGTTACGGCGCGCTCTCCAAGCTAGTAAGTTCTCGGCGCGGCTCGCATCGGCAAATACCGATGCGACGTCGCCCGGGCGGCGCGGATCTATAACATAAGGTATTTTTACCCCGCTCGCCTTTTCAAATTCTTTCACTAGTTCGAGCACCGAGTATCCGCGGGAAGTGCCTAAATTGATTTCTATCACTCCTGGGTGAGTGAATGCGTAGTCAAGCGCTTGCACATGCCCTTCCCCCAGGTCGAGGACGTGGATATAGTCGCGCACGCCGGTGCCGTCTGGAGTGGGATAATCTTGGCCAAATATGTGCAGCTTTGGCAATTTCCCAACGGCTACTTGCGTAATATAGGGCATTATATTATTGGGAATTCCGCAGGGGTTTTCTCCGATTAGCCCGCTGGGATGCGCGCCGATTGGGTTGAAATAGCGCAGTAGTACAGCCGAAAAATTCTTATCGCTACCGCAATAATCAGTGAGGATTTGCTCATTCATTACTTTTGACCAGCCATAGGGATTAGTGGCAGAAGTGGGCATTCCTTCGCGAAGCGGCGATTTATTATTCATTCCGTATACGGTGGCGGAAGAGCTAAAAATCATTACTCGGCAATTATGCCGGCGCATAGCCTGCAAAAGTGAAAGCGTAGAATTCAAATTTATATCGTAGTACTCCAGTGGTTTTTCTACCGATTCCCCCACCGCTTTCAAGCCGGCAAAATTAATTACTCCCGCTATGGAATTTTCAGCAAATATCTGCTCTACTGCTGGCCTATCACAGACGTCTACTTCGTAAAGCGGGATTTTAGTTCCGATAATAGCTTCGGTGCGCCGGAGAGCTTCCGGATGAGAATTGGTGAAATTATCAGCGCATATAGCCCGATATCCTGCCGCATAGAGACTAATCAGCGTATGGGTGCCGATGTATCCAGCTCCGCCGGCCACTAGAATAGTTTTCTGTTCCATTTTTCTCCGCTGCAGTTATTGTAGATATTTTTAGTTTACGCTATCTCTAGGCGAGCAATTAGAAGCTAGCTGTGCAGCTCCAAACATAGATTTCACTTCGCGTTGGCGCGAGCTCTCCCAATAGCTAAAATAGCTCTTTCCAGCGCATAGCCTGGATCTCGAGATTGACCTTTCACATCTGCATCTGCCTGCGCTATTTCTTGAATCGCCTTAGCTAGAGCGGCTTCTTTCCAGTAGCGTTGGCTATTTTGTGCTTGGCGAATTTGCCAGCTAGCGAGATTGATTTTTACTCCGATATGGGAGTTTTGCATTCCGATTACTTGCGCCATTTGCCGAAATTTGACGGCTAGGGCCGCCACTATCTGCCCCGGAGCAGTTCCGGTGGCGAGCGCGTGCCTGCTAAGGCGAATTGCTTCTTCTATATTTCCGTTTACTACTTGATCAGCTACGTTGAAACCACTCGCTTCGATGCGCCCCGAAAAATAGGTGTGGACGTTGGCTGCCGTTATTTTTCCAGATACATCGGCCAGAAGTTGATCTGTGGCAGCTAGTAGTTCGCGCAAATCAGAACCGAGTGCATCGACCAGAGCAGCTGCTGCGTCATTTGTGATTATCCGCTTTCTAGCTGTACCTTCAGCTATTACCGCTTTTACTTTATCTTTCGGATATTTTACTTTTTTTATTTCTACGATCGGGAAACCTTGAGCAGCAGCTTGGGTAAATATCTTTTTCCCGTTGACGTTCAATTTTTTCCCCGTCGAATTGTGGCGCAAAATAAGGAAACAATCCGGCGGTATCGCTTCTAAATATGCAGCTATTTCTGCTCCCGCCAATTTACTGGCTTTTTCCAAATCTGGAACTATAGCTAGGCGCGGTTCGCTAAATAAACTGGGGCTAAAAACCTGCGCAAGTAATTGCGGTGTATAGTTCTGGGAAGTTACTACGTTAATATCTAGCTCGGGAAAACTTTGGCGGAGTTTTTCTTTCCACGTATCTATTGCTCGGTCTGCATATACGGGTTCTTCGGAATTAATGAGCATGACCGGCGCTATTTCTATATCTTCCCAAACAGCCATAGTCATATTATTCCACGCGCAGCAGCTTTCCGCCGAGTAGAAGCCAGAATGAAAAATACTAGCAGTATATGCAGAAAAAGATTTTTTCCTACCGCCAGCGAGCCCGCCGGCAATTGGCAAGCAAATTCTGCCACTTTTACAATCCAGCTAGCACAGAAACTACAAATTTTTAATAGGGGCAATACCGGAAATCCGGGCAAGGAGCTGCCTAGCACCGCCGCTAATCCACATATTGTAAAAGGCGCTACCACCGGGGCAGCGGCTAGATTCGCTGCCACTGTCCAGAGCGAGAGGCTATCTTGAATTTCTGACACTAGCGGCATCGTCGCCACTCCCGCAGCCAGCGGATAAGCAAGCAGCCGCGCGATGGCGGCCGGATACAATTTAGCTAGATTTTTTTGTAGATAATTTCCCAGCGTGAGGATACTCAGAGTAGCTAGCGCAGACATCTGAAACCCTAATTCTCTCGCTATCTCTGGGAAAAATAAGGAAGTGAGCATAATCGAGAGAGCCAAAAAAGGTAAAGAATTTCCGCGCCTTTCTAGCGCGAGCGCAACTAATACCCAGATTCCCATCAAAGCTGCACGCACCACCGAAGGCGATAAACCAACTAGTGCCAGTAGCTGCAGCAGTATCAAGGTGCCAGCTCCGGCGGTGAGAAGCGGTTTGCTTTTTCCCAATAAGAGAATCACTCCTCCGAGCAACAGAGAAATGTGGGCACCCGATACCGCGGTGAGGTGCGCTAAACCGGCTTTTTTCAAGGCTCTTTGCGGTTGTATCTCGAGCTGAGAATCATCTCCCAGCACTACCCCAGATATGAGCGCCGGATAAAAAAGAGAATTTTTTTGCAGTTCTTTTTGGAAATCACTTCGCAGCGTAGCACTGGTCTTGCGAAAAAATTGCAGATGCGGGGCCCGGTGCATCTGCTCTGCTTCGAGAGTATAGCTGCAGTATCTATCAGCAGTTTTCCGAATTTTCCCTTCGATAAGGAGTTCCTCTCCATTCCGGAGCAGAAAAACTGATTCCGCCCCCGCTGCCGAAAATTTCGATTCGGTGGCTACATTATTCGGCATATTTTTTAGGCATACTTCGCTGCGATATCTTTGCTTTAGACCCCCTCCGGAAATGTTTTCTAAGCGTGCGCGAGTCCCGAAAGGAATTTTCGGCATTTTTTCTCCCGAATTCTCCCCCATATTTCTCCCCACCCGCGTAATAAGCACTTTTCCAGTGATAGAGAATTGCTTTTGCGCGCTCGCTTCTAAGAGCGAATTAGCTTCTTGCCAGCTACGTAAACTATTAGCTCCACAAGCACAGCTAGCAGCCAGAAGACAAATAACTATCTGCCTCACTATTCCCTGGCTTTTTTCGGAAAAATATGGAGCAAAAGAAACTGGCGAAAACGGCGCAACAGCAGGTACAGAAGATGGCGCAGCAACAGGTGAGGCCGCTGCTGAAAAAAGAGGATGGGGCGGCGGAAAAATTTTTCTCATTAAAATGCCGAGCAACACTCCGATAGCGAAAAAATAAAAAGTACCTTGCAAAAATATAGGGGCTGAGAAATAAGGCTTGCTGGCAGTGATAAACCAGATAGTACAAGCTGCTGGGAGGAGCCGGTAATCGTGCATCGCGGTTCCTAGAGCGTGAGGTACGGCTTTATTTTTTCGAGATTTTTCTGCCCGATTCCGGGGATATTTAGCAAATCTTCTACTTTTCGAAATGGCCCTTTTTCCGTGCGCCAATTTACGATATTTTGCGCAGTGACGGGCCCGATTCCCGGTATTTTTTGCAGAGCTTCTTTATCAGCTTGATTGAGATTAATCGGAGCAGCTGCTCCGTCTACGGTGTTTTGCTCTGCGCCCCCTCCACTAGGAGCTTCTCCTTGAGCGGGAAAATGTAAATGCTCGCCATCGTGGACGGGAGCCGCCAAATTAACAGCTATTTTATCAGCTGTTTCACTGAATCCACCGGCGGCTTCTAAAGCATCTTGCACCCGCACTTCTCCCCGTAGGCTCACTACGCCGGGAGTTTTCACTGCCCCGGTTACATAGATAAGCGCTTCTTTCCCCATCTCGGCAGAATCATTTTTAGCCATTTCATCAGCCGCAGCGGGCGGCGAAGCCGGCGGAGCGGAATGAGCAGTAGAATCCGAATGACTCAGTTGGGTAAAAACTGATATTCCTAATCCGCCCATCAGAAGCGCTAAAAGAATTATTAGACTGCGCACGGCGCGCTGGGAAAGGCGAAAACGCGGGCGCTGCAGCTGCTCCGTGAGCACTCCCATATCGTTGCCCAGCGCATTTTCGAAAGCCAGATTGCGCAACTCTTCTCCGGTGCTAGCGTTACCTAGTTTTCTTCCGGAATCAGAGATTTCGGCATGCCGCGGCATACGGCGGCGTAAATTAGCTCGATCAGTCAGTTTTTCTAGACGCGGTGGTGGTTGATACATACCTCTATTTTCAAAAAAATTTTCCGCGCCGCAGGCTGCTATTTTTCTTTGGGGATATTGAAGCTATTTCTAGCTTTGTGGACAACTATCAGCTATCTGCCTTAGACCTATTTAAGCTTCCAACTATCATCCAGCTGTCACCCAGTCATAACACAGCTATCATCCAGCTATCACCCAGATATCATCTAACTACTAGTTAGCAATTAGGCTGCTACTGATTGCTATTCTTCCGGTAGGTGAGCGTCGCATATAGCCGGCGAATATCCCCGCTCTCGAGACGCAAGCTGGCGCGGGCATCTGCTCGATTAAAAGCATCGGGGAGATGCGAGAGCGGCTCTAGAGCCAGCGAATTGCGGCTGTCGCGATTGAGATTATCTGCGGTAAAAATATGGATTACTGGCGCATCGGCTGGTTCTTGGGTGAGTTCCAAGGTAGCTCCGGAAGCTAAGTCGCGCACCCGCGTAGTTACTACCCCGTCTTCATCTGGGATCAAGCCGCGGAAAGATACATCCAACTTTTGATTGCCCAAATAATCAATGTGTAAGGGTGCTTTAATTCCCGCATAGGCAGCCTCCCCAGCTAAAGGAATTAACTGCGAATCAGCTAAAATTTTTGTACGCGCCGGAATTTCTAAACTGTAGTTCGAGATACCACTACTTCCCGGAAAACGCACATAGGGGTGCCAGCCTAAAGCCAAAGGC
>NZ_CAMXYE010000027.1 GCF_947253055.1 uncultured Arcanobacterium sp.
GCTCCCACAAAATCCGCTACTTTTTGCCGCGCATCTTCATAGGCAGTAGTAGATTCTTCCGCCAGCTCATGCGCTCCTCTTTTCACTGCTCCATTGTGCAGAGTTTCTTGCGCATTTACCGCATCCAATACCAGCTGCGGCTTTTGCGCCGTGGCAGCAGAATCTAAATAAATAAGCGGTTTTCCTCCCCGCATTTGCCGCTGTAAAATCGGAAAATCTGCCCGCGCTACCGGCATCTGCGGAAAATTCTCCGCCAGCATCTTCTCAGTTTTCATACTCCGCATACCCGTGTTCTTCTAACTGGTCAGCTAGTTCTGGCCCTCCAGATTTCGCCACTTGCCCATCTACGAATACGTGCACAAAATCTGGTTTAATATAGCGCAGTATTCGCGTATAGTGCGTCACCAAAAGCACGCCGTTACCATTTTGGGCATGTACGCGATTCACTCCTTCTGCCACTAGACGCAGCGCATCTACGTCGAGGCCCGAATCAGTCTCATCTAATACCGCAAACTTGGGCTGCAATAGCTCGAGCTGAAGCACTTCTAAACGCTTCTTTTCCCCGCCGGAAAATCCGTAGTTTACGTCGCGCTCTGCGAAATCGGCATCAATTTTTAATCTCTGCATCGCTTGGCGCATTTCTTTTACCCAGGCGCGCAGATTAGGAGCTTTCCCGTCAATCGCCGTGCGGGCTGTGCGTAGAAAATTCGCCACCGATACTCCCGGCACTTCTACCGGATACTGCATAGCTAAAAAGAGACCTTTGCGCGCCCGCTCATCCGCACTCAGAGGCACGATGTCTTCTCCGTCGAGCAATACCTGCCCGGAAGTAATTTGATATTTAGGATGCCCAGCAATCGAATAAGCCAGAGTAGATTTTCCCGACCCGTTCGGCCCCATAATGGCATGAATCTCTCCATCATTGATCTTTAGATTCACCCCTTTGAGGATGGGTTTATCCCCTTCCGAGGTAGTGACGGATACATGCAAGTTTTTAATTTCTAAATTAGCCACTGTAGTTTCTTTTCTCTTTAATTATCTAAATTGACGTAGACTGTTTGATCAATAATTTCTAAGGAATAAGTAGCCACCGGGCGAGAAGCCGGCGGGTTCAAAGGTTGGCCGCTCTCTAAAGAAAAACGCGATCCATGCCATTCACATTCTAAACATTCTCCTTCTACGAAGCCGGTAGATAGTTTTATCCGGCCGTGCGAACATTTATCGGCCAAGGCATACCACTTGCCGCTCTCACTGTGCACTAGCGCAATATCCACCAATTTTCCGCTTGACTCTGCTACTTGGAATCCTTTCACTTCTCCAGGCGCCAAATCGGCTACGCTACAAAGTTTTTCAGCCATTACTCACTCCCATAGTTAGCGCCAATTCCTCTTCAATAGCTGCTAAGAGTTTCGCTTCTACTGAAGGCACCCCAATTTTATTAATCAACTCCGCAAAAAAGCCACGCACCACAAGTCGGCGAGCTTCTGCCTCCGGAATACCGCGTGATTTGAGGTAGAAAAGCTGCTCATCATCAAAACGACCCGTCGCGGAGGCGTGCCCCGCTCCAACAATTTCGCCAGTTTCTATTTCCAAATTCGGCACCGAATCGGCCGCCGCGCCTTGCGTCAAAATTAAATTACGATTTAATTCATAGGTGTCAGTACCGGTAGCTTCTGGGCGAATCAGCACGTCACCTATCCAAACTGAATGTGCCGACTCCCCTTGCAGCGCTCCTTTATAAGTGGCATGCGAACGGCAATCTGGCTGGTTGTGATCAATAAATAGATGATGCTCAAAATGCTGGTGTGCATCTACGAAATAAGCACCGAGCAAATCCACATCTCCGCCCGTATCTGCATACTCCACGGAAGTAGTAATGCGCACGATATCTCCACCTAGCGTAACTACTATGTGCCGGAAAGTAGCATTTCTTCCCACGCGCACTCGATAAGAAAGTGCCTGCTTTGCATCACTATCCCAATCTTGGATAGAAACTAAAACTAGCTGTGCTCCTTCTTCCACCATCACTTCCACTCCGGAAGTGAGCTTAGCGCTCCCGCTGTGGTTAAGCACGATGGTACTTTGGGAAAATTTTTCGGCTGTAATCAGCAACTGCAAGGCGGCCGGCAGAGCAGAATTCTCCCCGTTCGCTTGTCCTTTTATATCGACTACTACTTCACTATCGAGCACGGCATTTTCTTTTACCGTAATCGCCCGCGCGGTAGAAAAAGCTTCCCAAGCTAAGGCCCCTAATTTATCTTCCGGAGGCATTAACTTCCCCAAACGAGCATCACTGCGAGGAAGATCTTCTTCTACAATTTGCTCTGCTTGCTGCGCATGTAGTGTTATCTGCGGAGGCACACCGGCAATATCGGAATCAAAGAACTCGGAAATTCGCTCTAAAGGAGTGAAACGCCATTCTTCTTCATTTCCTTGTGGAAGCGGAAAATCGGCAGATTTGAATGAGAGCGGCCGGTCCGCACGCGAAGAAGAAAACTTATTTTTTTGCGTCATTTCAGCCAACCGATCCTTCCATTTGCAGCTCTACCAAGCGGTTTAACTCTAAGGCATACTCCATAGGCAATTCGCGAGCAATTGGTTCAATAAAGCCACGCACAATCATCGCCATAGCTTCTGTCTCCGTCATACCTCGGCTCATCAAGTAGAAAAGTTGATCTTCAGAAACTTTCGATACGGTGGCCTCGTGCCCCATTTCTACATCATCTACCCGCACATCCACATACGGGTAGGTATCGGAACGCGAAATGGAATCTACGAGCAAAGCATCGCAAAGTACATTCGATTTTGCGTGATGTGCGTCTTCATTTACCTGCACCAAGCCGCGGTAGGAAGAACGGCCTCCCCCGCGTGATACCGATTTAGAGACGATAGAGGAGGAAGTATGCGGAGCCATATGCACCATTTTTGCTCCGGTGTCTTGGTGCTGCCCAGCTCCGGCGAAAGCCATAGAAAGCGCTTCCCCTTTTGCATGTGGCCCGACCAAATAACAAGCCGGATATTTCATATTGAGTTTCGAACCAATATTTCCATCTACCCATTCCATAGTGGCACCTTCCTCCACTATGGCGCGCTGTGTAACTAAATTAAGCACGTTACTCGACCAATTTTGAATGGTTGTATAACGTACGCGCGCATCTTTCTTCACAAAAATTTCCACTATTGCTGCGTGCAAAGAATCTGATTTATAGATAGGAGCTGTACAACCTTCTACGTAATGCACATAGGAGCCTTCATCAGCAATTATCAGAGTGCGTTCAAACTGCCCAAGATTTTCGGTATTCATTCGGAAATACGCTTGAAGTGGTATCTCTACGTGCACTCCTTTCGGCACATAGATAAACGAGCCGCCCGACCAAACAGCAGAATTTAAGGAGGCAAATTTATTATCCCCGAGCGGCACCGCTTTCCCGAAATATTCTGCAAAAATTTCCGGATATTCACGTAAGCCGGAATCTGTATCGAGGAATACTACGCCTTGCCGAGCTAAATCTTCTTGAATCTGGTGATATACCACCTCTGATTCGTACTGCGCAGCCACTCCAGCCACGAGCCGTTCTTTTTCTGCTTCCGGAATCCCGAGCCGATCATAGGTTTTCTTGATATCTACCGGTAAATCTTCCCAGCTATTTGCGATATTTTCGGTAGATTTCACATAGTACTTAATGGAATCAAAATCTATGCCGGAAAGATCTGCGCCCCAAGTAGGAAGTGGCCGGCGCATAAACAGCTGCAAAGCCCGCAGCCGCTTTTTCAGCATCCACTCCGGCTCTTGCTTTTGCCGAGATATATCGCGCACCACTGCTTCACTCAAACCACGCTGCGCGCTAGCTCCCGCAATATCACTATCGTGCCACCCGAATTCATACTTTTTATCAAAAGCAGCAATCGTTTCTTCCTGGGTAAGAGTTTCTCTCTTCCCCGGTGTCGTTTGCGCCATTTACTGATTACCTCAGCTCTCTCATCATTATTTTCCCGCAGAATATCCGCATTACTATTCCTAGCTTTACCGCTATCTACTACCGTTTATTTGTTATCACTTACTGCTGCTATCTATTCATCGCCTATCTAATACCCAGCGATTCTCTCTCATATTTTCTTCGCCCCTAGCCGCGCGCGGAGCATCTGTGGATCACCGATTGGAATGCTGGTGGTACATACGTGCTCACCGCCCGCTAAAGTAGCTAAACGTTGAATTGGCACTCCCAATAAACGGGAAAATACCTGTGTTTCTGCTTCACAAAGTGCCGGAAATTCTTCTGCCACATCTTGCACCGGGCAATGTCCTTGGCAGAGCTGAAGAGCCATCCCAAAAGGTCCACCCCGACGCAGAGTGGTCATGAATCCGTCTTTATCTAAGGCGCGGGCGAGCACTTTAGCCCGCTCTACCGGGTTACTTCCCGCCGCTGCCAACACCTCGCCGTAGCGTTCTTCTATACTCGCCACCTGTTGCTCAATAAATTCATTTACCCCTTTTTCACCGAGGCGTTTATTAATAAATCGTAAAGCTTCCGTGGCCATATCGGCATAGCCTTCTTCTAACTGCGCCTGCCCCCGCGTAGTAGCTACATAACGGCGGGAAGGTCGACCCCGATTTTTGCGACGCTGATTATGCCCTTCATATACTTCGATATGCCCATCGCGCACTAAGACCGAAATATGCCGCCGCACCGCTGCCGGCGTCAATACCAATAATTTTGCTAATTCTCCCGGAGTAATAGGACCGCGTTCAATAATTAAATGCAGGATTTGCTCGCACGTGCTTGGGATTTCTTTTTTCACTTCTCCCCCTTTGCCAGGTGCTAGATTTCCTCTTTACTCTTTAAGCAATATTTTCCTTTCTTTATTGCAATTACGCAAGTCGGAAGTATTGAAAATATACATACTCACAGTTGGGGAGATTTTCCCGTAGCTAAGAAATCTCCCAAAGCTAAAATTCCGGTCACCAAGGTCGGACTAGTTAAAGCGCCGCGGCGAATTTGCTCTTGCACGTGCGTAAGCGGAAACCACCTGCAATAAATTTCTCGTTCCTCTGCTTCGCGCACAAAAGTGTTTTCAGCTGCTGCTTCCACTATGCCACTCGCCAAATAGATATCTAAGCGTTCAGTGGAGCAGCCTGGAGAGGCATAAAAAGAAACCAGTTTTTCCCAATAGGTAGCTTTTACGTCTGCTTCTTCCAGTAATTCCCGTTGGGCACTTTGCTCAGGATGCTCACCAGCTACATCACATACACCCGCCGGAATTTCCCAAAAAAGACGCCGGGGAGCGTGACGATATTGGCGAATAAGCAGTACTTCCCAATTCTTTTCACCCGCATATTCCAATTTTGTTGTGCCTTCGCGAACGCCTTCTGGTTCTTCTGTGACCTTCTCCTGCACGTCTTTGGCTCGGAGAGCCACTACTGCTACTGCATTCGCATGTTGCATATATTGCCGCTTTACTTTATCGCCGGAAGCAAATTCAATTTCGTCATCATAAATAGTGAAAATAGGACTTTGAAAACACTCTTTACTAGCCGCTATTTGCACATGCGCTGGAACATCTATATCACATAAATCCACAGCCAGTGCCGATTCATTTTCTTTCCACATTATTTATCTCCCGATTTATTATTTATCTCCCGATTTTTGATATTTATTTTTCCGGGTGCAGCGCTCAAGAAAAAAGTACGGAGCGCCGCCGGCTGCTAACACTAGGATCCCTACTATTCCCGCCGCAAGAAAAGCGGAAATCTCCGAATTATTCCCCATTTCCAATAGGTAGTGCGTGAATTGCCGCCCCAAAATCGTAGCAGGTACCAGAAGCAGTAATTCACTAACAAAAATTCTCCGCAGGCCCGCTACTGCTTTTTCTCCCAACAGCCGGCGCAGCGTAAAAATAACTAAAAAAGCTCCCCCGCTTAATCCCACACTCATAGCTACCCCGATAGCTTGGAGAGTAGGAATCCGCCCCGCTATGCCGAAAATTTTTCCTAAGACTACTAGTAAACACACCCCACCCCAGGCTAAAGAGTTAATAAGAATTACCTTTTTCCCCGCCTCCAGCGCATAAAGTATGCGGGCTCCGTGATAGAGCAAAGAAAATCCAATCACTCCGATAGCTAGAGCTACCAAAGCTTGCTCTAATCCCGAAATATCTCTCCCCACTTCCAGCACAATTTTCGCCGGCCGCGCTAAAGCAATAATTAAGGCCGCCGATACCATTCCCATCGCGAGTACTAGGCGAGTAGAGCGCGCTACTAAATCCAGCAATTCTACCTGAGAATTTTTCTGTACCGCTAATGAAATACGCGGAAAAGCTACCGTGGCTACTGGCACTGCCAATACCGCATAAGGCACCATGAAGATCACATACGCATAACTAAAGGCACTGTATGCCCCCACACCTCCAGCCGTATTAGCGGTGTACATAATAGTTAAAATCGCTAATTGCTGGGCAAGTAGCGCCCCTAAGCCAGCTAATCCCAGGCGGAAAGCCATTCGCGCGGCACCGGGAGGAAAGTGCAAGGTGAAACGCAATTTCACTATTTTCTGCACCGGAATTAGCTGTGGAAGTGAAAAAGCAGCAACCCCCGCGGTAGTACCCCAGCCGAGTAATAAGAGCGCATTGTGCGGTACTTGCTCCGGGGGCACCTCTGGACCAATTCGATAGGCATAAAAGCTGAATACCGCTATTACTACCAGCGAGGAAAGTAGTGGAGCTAGAGCTGGAAGAGTGAATTTTTTGTGCGCGTGCAGCACTCCAGTGCATACCACCGATAATCCATAGAGTGGAATCTGCAAAGCAAACATTCGTAAGAGAGCCGCCGCCATAGCTAAAATATGCGGGCTCGTATTAGCCCCAAAAAGAAGCTGCGCCAACTGTGGAGCTGCGATAATTACCGCCAGTGCCACCGTAGTCCCGGCCAATAATATCCAGGTAAAGAGGGCCGAAGCACTCTGGCGTAGGGAATTATAATCTCTTTGCGCTATATACCGAGAAATCAACGGTATAACCGCTCCTGCCAGCATTCCACCAGCCGCTACTTCGAAAAGTATATTTGGCAGCGTATTAGCAGTATCGTAAGCCGCAGCTACCGCACTATCGGAAACAGCCCACGATTGCGCTAATTTTCTTATCAATCCCGCGAGCCGGGAGAGCAAAGTAAGTAACGCAATTATTCCGGCTGCCCCCGCTGCTTTACCAAGAAATCGCTGCATCACTTTATTTATTCTTTCGCTCGGGGCGCCCCCAATTATCAAGGGCAGAAAGCAGAGCATTCTTCTCTATACAGCGCGAAAAAGAAATTTTTTCCGAAAGCATAATTAGAGAAGTGACGCATCCAGCTCGAAATATTTTTTGCGGAAAAGATGCCGGCAGTGCCAACAGCACCCCCAGAGCTCCCCCTAGCGCATTCGCTCCTAAATCACCCAACATAGTTTCTCCCCGCAAATCAGCCGGCAAACTTAAAACAGAAGCGGTGAGCAATGCTCCGGCGATCCCGGACGCACTTCCGGATAGACGCAATCCCGGCAAAGCCAGCAAAGTGACCACTTTTAGAGCACGCCCGGGGCGTAAATCAAATAAATTTATCAAATTTGCACTGCCCGCTAGCAGCAGCGCATTAGCCAGAAATTCTCCTAGATATTTTTTCCCTATTTTCTGCATCGAAAGCAGCTGCATACTTCCTACTGTGGCTCCCGCCCCGATAAGGGCTATTTTTACCACGCCTGAAGTTATTTTCCCGTCCCGAAGTGCACGCAAATGCCCAGCAAGACCTTTCTCTTGCGTGGAAAATTTATCTTCATATTGATCGTCCAACCAGCCAGCAAAACTTCCCGCCGCCGTCATCACCAATGCTGCCCGCACAGGTGGGGCTGGAAGTATAGCCACTAAACCACTGCCGAGCGCACTCGCCGCCGCAAAACCGGCACGCAAAGATACCGGAGTACCCTGAAAAGAAGTTTTTTCCCAAGTAGAGCTGCTTAATAACGGATAAATACTGCGCGCACCTCTATAGCCAAGTAAGGCACCAGCAGCAGCTTTTAAGGCATTTTTATTCACTGACTAGCTCCTGCACTCGGCAGTATCCCCGCTGGCACTACTATGCGCGGACCGATTACATACGAAGCGGTATCCCCTAGACCATAGCGCACCGTTTTATCAGTAAATGCAGCCGCTAATGCAAGAGGGATATTGGCTTTTCCAATTGCTCGATGTAAAGAATCTACGGTAGAAACTTTATTATTATTCGTGCGTACTACGATTACTAAATCATGCTGTGAATTAGCATTACCGCCCAGCACAGTTGGCCCTTTTTCTCCTATTGCCGCTACCAACGCTGCATAAGTTTTTGCATCATAATCAAGTTGCGCTACCTTATCCGGATTTGTCGGCTCACTATTAGGTGCAGGAGCATCCGGCACATCTGGAGAGAGGAAAATAATACTTTCAGCTGGCTTATCGCAGCCAGTCGAAATTTTCAGAAGCGGATCTTTACTATCGGCGAGAATTTTTCCGATTTCCGCATTATTGCCGGCTGCTTTGCCTCCACGCGCTAATTGATTCAAAGCTGCTGCGAGTAGTGAATTTACTTCAGATGATTTCATATCCTCCGCTATTAAAGGTGTTAGCGAAGCAGCTAGCTGAGTGCGCATTGTCTCTTTACTTTTATCCGTCCAAGCTGGATAGATTTCAATAATGCCATTTATAGTCGCTCCCGCTCCCTCTAAAGATTCTTTAGTGTCTTCTAAATATTCTTTTGGAGTATCCGGAAATACGATTACGGTAGTGCTACGGCCAATAAGTGTGCCTTTGCTTAACTCGGGAGCCATATCGGCAATGGCGGATTCCTCTTGCGTATTTATTTTTTTCAATTCGCCTATTTCTGCCTTCAAAGCAGTGTTATCTTTTCGTAAACTACTGACTTCTCCGGAGAGAGCGTTGCCTATTGATCCTTGCAGTGGACCAGCCCCGAGAATTATGCCCGTGGCGAGAGCAAGAAATACGGCAACCAGAGAGACGATATGGTAGCGAAAATCAATCATCTTTACCGCCTAAAATATTCCTCGTAAGCAATGGAAAATATCTGATATCCATACACGCATTAAGTCTAAGAGAATCTGCCCCATTGGAGTAACAATTATGGCTGCCCCAATTGCGAGAAAACCTGCCAGCACTAAAATAAATATCTGCAGATTCGATATGCGATAGTGATAGAGCTGGGATACGCCTTTTGCATCTATTAATTTCGCCCCCACCTGAAGCCGAGTCAAAAAAGTAGAGGCCATCCCGGCGCGGCCTTTATCCAGATATTCAATCAAAGTGGAATGAGTGCCTACGGCTACGATTAACTCTGCTCCTTTTGCATCAGCGAGCAGCATCGCAATATCTTCGGAAGTACCGGCGGCCGGAAATACTACATAATCCAACCCTAATTCTTGCACACGCTGCTGACCGGGAGCTTTCCCATTTCGGTACGCATGTACAATAATTTCCGCCCCGCAGCGCAGCGCCGAATCAGACACCGAATCCATATCCCCAATAATAATATCGGGAGTATAACCAGCTTCAAGTACCGCATCTGCACCGCCGTCTACCCCCATAATTACCGGCCGATATTCGCGGATATAGTGGGCGAGCGCTATTAAATCTTCCTTGTAGCGATACCCGCGCACTACTATAAGCACATGCTTATCTACCAGCGAAGTGGCAATTTTTGGTACACCCACGCCACCTAAAATAAGATCCTGCTCTTTTTCCATATATTCCATAGTGTTAGCAGCGAAAGCTTTAAACTGATCTTTCATTCCAGCCCGCGCCCGCACTAAATCAGCAGAATTCAATTCTTCATTCTGTTCGACGCCAGTGGCTATTAATTCCCCATCTCTATAAACTTTTCCGCCCGACGCAAAAGAAATTATTGCCCCTTCCGGGATATCCATAATTTCCGCGCCCAGATTGTCAATTAAAGGAATACCCGCTGCCAGCAAAATACTGGGGCCGAGATTCGGATAACGCCCGGAAGTGGAGGGAGCAGCATTTAAGACTGCAGCTGGTTGGCATTCCACTAGTGCTTCCGCCGATACTCGGTCTATATCGGTGTGGTCAATTATGGCGATTTCCCCTGCTTTTAAGCGCTTTGTAAGATTTTTGGTGCGCTTATCTACCCGGGCTATCCCTTCCGCATCTTGCAACACAATTGCGGAATCTTTTTTCCGCAATTTTGCCAGTAATTTCTCGACTATCACAGTTCTACACCTCTGTACCTGCGTCTTTTAATAATTCTGCGGCGTGAATACGCGCCGCTACCGAATCACTATGCCCAGAAAGCATCCGCGCCAGTTCTTTTTCACGAGCTTCTCCCTTTACTTCCTGTACCTCAGTGATACCGGCGCGCGGATTTATTTTTTCTACTACGATCTGGCATCCCGCCCACGACGCTACCTGCGGAAGATGTGTAACCACCAATACCTGTGATTTTTCTGCTAACTGCGCTAAACGTTTCCCTACGGCGAGGGCGGCTTTGCCTCCTATACCGGCATCTATCTCATCAAAAATAAAAGTATGATCTATTATTTCTTGCGCACCCGCTAGTACTACTTCTAATGCCAGCATTATGCGGGATAATTCTCCTCCAGAAGCTATCTGATTAAGTGGCCCGGGGGCAGCTCCCTGATGTGGCACCAATAAAAATTCCACGCTATCGCAGCCTACACTATTAAGACGCACCGGCTGCACGGCAATTTCCAATCGCGCATCTTTCATAGCCAACGCCTGTAACTCCGCAGTGACCGCCTTGCTCAATAGTTGCGCCTGGCGCTGGCGAATTTCAGAAATTTCCTGCCCATATTTTTCTACCAGTTCATACTGTGAATTAGTGTGGGTGGTGAGTTCATCTAGGTAGGCTTGCGGATCTGCTAGGCTGGCTAATCTTTGCTCCGCTTTGCTTTTTTTCGCTAGGATTTCCGGAATACTCATGCTCAATTCCTGCTGCAGATCCCGTAATTCAGCTCGGCGTGCATAAATTTCATCTAGATGCTGCGGATCGGCTTGTAAGGATTCTAAAATTTCGCCAGTTTGATTCAGAATTTCGGCAGCTAATTCTGAAGTACTACGTAGCGCGGCAGCCATTTTCCCGATCTCAATATCGCCAGTATACTCGAGTTCGCTAGCGGCCTTATCCAATAATTCTAATGCCCCCAATTCTCCGTTATTTCCATCTAAAAATAGGCGCGCATTATTTAACGAAGAGCGCAGCACTTCGGTATTTTGCAGACGCATTGCTTCTTGTTTGAGTGTTTCATCTTCACCAGCTTGGGGTGCGACTTTCTCTATTCTTTCTAATAGAGCAGTCAAAGCTATTTTTTCGCTCCCGATATCTTGACTAGCCGTTTGCGCCGTTTTTAATTCTTGCTGCAGCCGCAGATATTCCTCCCACGCCTGCGTATATTGCTGCCACAGCAGCGTACTTTTTAATCCAGCATAAGTATCAAGGGCGGATAAATGCGCACTCGATTTCATTAAACGCATCTGGTCAGCTTGCCCATGCACGGTAAATAATTCTGCCGCTAATTCAGCAAGTAAAGAGGCAGGTACGGAGACTCCTCCTGCATAGGCTCGCGAACGCCCGGTACGTAGTAATTTCCGGGCCGTAATTATCACAGCTTGCCCCGCAGTTTTTTCTACTTCCCCGCCTGCTTTTTCCACTATTTCGATAGCCGGAGAATCTGGAGCTACGCTAAATATTCCTTCTACGAAAGCTTCTTCAGCTCCCGTGCGAATTTTGGAAATATCCGCTTTCCCACCTAATAAAAGATGTAAAGAAGTTAAAGCCATGGTCTTTCCGGCTCCCGTTTCTCCGGTAATAGCCGTCATCCCCGCCCGCAAATCTAAATGTGCTTGCGCAATAACTCCTAAATTACGGATAGTAATTTCTTCAATCACGATTTTCTTTTCCTATCTCAGAAATCGCAGCTGCAGCAGTTTCCGGAGAGCTAGGTATTGCTTTAGAAATCTGTTTCGCAGTTTGGGAAGAAATTTTGGAAGAAGTTTGGGCCGGAGCGGGAATGACCGACGGTTGCCAGCTGCGCCATCCAGCTACTGGCAAATTAAATTTTGCCACTAAGCGCTCCGAAAAAGGAGCATCATTTACTCTCGCTAGTAGCACCGGCTCTTTTCCGTATCGGGCAGTTACTATCGAATCCGCTGGCACTGGAATCAAACGCCGTCCGTCGCACCAGACGTCTGCTAATTCCGAACGAATATGCATTTTCAATTCGGAATTTATTCCTACCACCATCGGACGCGTAAAAAGAGCGTGCGCCGCAATCGGCACCATAAGAATTGCTTCTACATCTGGCCAAACAATGGGGCCGCCAGCCGAAAAATTATAAGCAGTGGAACCAGTCGGGGTAGAAAAAAGTACTCCGTCGGCTTTAAAAGAAGAAAGGCCTCGCCCATCTACCGCTAAATCAGTCTCAATCATTCGGCAAGAAGCTTCTTTTTCTACCGATACTTCATTTAATGCCCAGCCTGATATCAACGAGCCATCTGGAAACGCAACCGTAATATCTATGGTCATGCGCTTTTCAACGCTCCAATTTCGCTCTTTTAAGGCAGCGGCTACTTCCCGAATGGAGCTGGGGTCGGCTTCCGCTAAAAATCCTACATGCCCGTAATTTATCCCTAAAATAGGTAGCTCGCGCCCCCGCGCTATTTCTGCAGCTCGCAGTATCGTACCATCGCCTCCGAATACCACCAGCAGTTCTGCTTCGCTTATATCATCGCCGTCATCCACCATTTTCACATCGAAACCAATATCCTGCATCCCTTTTCGGAATGCAGCCACTGATTCTTTTATATCCAAGCGATATGCGTGCGTAAGCAGAGCGATAGAGCGAGTCACTTCGGTTCTCCTTCCCCCGCTTTCACCCCAACTGAGTTAGCCGGGCCAGCCAGAATTGCTTCTTCAATCATGCCATGAATTGCTTGCTTACTCGCAGTTTTCCCAGTTTTTTTCATATACAAGAAATACTCCACATTACCTTTAGGGCCCGGAAGTGGAGAAGGCACTGCTGCCAGCACTTCCAGACCCTGGGCAGTGGCATGTTCTGCTACTTTTTCCACAGCTTGATAATGTAAGTTAGTATCTCGAACCACGCCACCGGCGCCGATATTTTCTCTCCCTACTTCAAACTGTGGTTTTACCATAAGTAAAAAATCGGCAGTATCGCTCGCAGCAGCTATTAAAGGTGGAATCACTAAAGTGAGAGATATAAAAGACAAATCTCCTACTACTAACTGGGGAGCTGGAGCTACGAGCTGCGGATCGAGATTACGTATATTCATACGTTCAATCACTTCTACCCGAGTATCTTCCCGCAAGCGCCAAGCTATTTGCCCGTAGCCTACATCTACGGCTACTACTGAAGCAGCGCCCCGGCGTAAAAGCACATCGGTAAAACCTCCGGTAGAAGCGCCGGCATCTAAAGCACGAATTCCGGAAATCTGCGGACCCGCTGCTCCTAAGGCATCTAAAGCACCAATAAGCTTATAAGCACCGCGGGAAGCATAGGGGGTTGCATCGGCATTTTTCACGACTAAGGGTTGCGCAGGATCCATTTGCCGAGAAGGTTTAGTGACGGGGAGCCCCGCTAAAAACACTTTTTGCTCTTGAATGAGCTCGGCAGCAGCGGCGCGCGAGCGAGCTAAACCGCGACGCACTAATTCTGCATCAACTCGTATCAATCGCCCCATACTAAATGCGCGCCCGATTCAAGCGTTTTGTAAGTTCCAGATGCACCGCTTCCAGTATCTCTACCTGTTCATCGGCGTTTACCTCAGAAATTTTTTCTAAAGCCTCTGCCACATCCAGAGGTGGAGCAGGCTTAGCTGCTTCTTTTTCCGGTACCAATTTCTTTTCCTACCTTTACTTCCCTACTCCAGCTTTTATCTATACGTATTTTCTCTATATAGTTACTTTAGTTTCTATCACACATAGATTTCAGGTGTAGCCAAATTTTTCTCCCGGCCTTTCATCGACGATTATGCCGATGATTATGCAGAACGCTGTACTTGGAAATCTGGCAAAGCAATTTGCCCATCTGTACTCGCGTTATCCGTATAATCCCAAACTGCGCAAGTAGCGGCACGATACTGCGGCAAACTTATTACTGGCGAATTTTCAGCATGGTAGATTACTCCATCTATTTCTAAAATCCCCGCTTTTACTTCTGCGCTATGACCAGCACACTCCCAGGTTGCCGCTTTCTTCTCCACTTTTGGCATCGGCATATGTAAATCTTGCAAATCGATACCGAGGAAACTGGGGCGTTCCAGCGGAGTAGCCTGCATAATATCCCGGGCGCTCGACACTCCCGTCAATACATGTAAGGAAGCATAGCCTGCTCTATTCGCCCCAATAATATCGGTATCTAACCTATCTCCCACGGCAAGTGGGCGCCGCGCAGATATTTTTCTAACTGCATATTCATACATAAACGAATTTGGTTTTCCAGAGACTATCGGCTCACTACCAGTAGCATTGGTGACTGCTGCCACGAGCGATCCATTGCCAATCATCTCTCCCCGCTCACGCGGTAAAGTAGCATCTAAATTAGTAGCAAAATGCTTTGCACCAGCTTTAATAGCTAATACGGCTTCCGAAAGCTCTACCCATGAAGCAGTTTCACTCAGACCTTGCACTACCGCTACCGGATTATCAGCAGCCGAATCCACCAGTTCATATCCGGCATCTTGCAAAGCTTCCCAGACGCCCTGCCCTCCGATTACATATAATTTGCTACCGGGAGCACAGTGAGCACGTATCTGCTCAGCGGTGGTCAGAGCAGAATTTATTACTTCTTCTTCTTTAGCAGCAATACCTATCGCATTCAAATGTGCGGCTACCACCGCAGGTGGGCGAGCCGAGTTATTAGTAATAAATCTAAGTTCTGCCCCACTTGCTACCGCCTTTTCCAAAGACGCTGGCGCATGGGCAATAGCTGATTTTCCTCTATAGCAAACTCCATCTAAATCAAGGAGTAAGGCGTCATAATAAACCGCTAATGGCTGCGGGCAATCGAGTAGATAAGCCACTACGCCTCTAACTCCTTATCTGTACCGGCAGAATCGGCAGTTTCAATAGCCGCTTCGGCATCTATTTCCGCAACTACTTCGGGTTCAGCTTCCACATCAACTTCGACGTCCGTATCTACTTCTGCTTCCGTATTAGTTTCCGCTTCTGCAGTCAAATCCGCCTGCAACTCCGGCGGCACTAATTCTTCATCCGCTAACTCTGCATCTATAAATGCTTCGTCATCCAAAATTTCATCTAAATCGAACAAATAATCGGTATCAGTATTTTCCCCTTGTAGTATCGGCAAATACTCCTTACGCAGCTCTTGCGCTTCTTCTAAGCGATCCAACTCTTCTAAGCGATCCGCTTTTACACTCTGCACTCGAGCAGCTAACTCAGCAGGCAAATTCTCTACAATAATTTTTTCCAATACAGATAATCCACCCGCAGCATCACCCAAATCACCGCGTGCTCCGGAGGTTACAATAGCCAGCTCAATTTTTGCTACCATATCGAGTTTTTGCAAAGGGATATTACTAATAAAACGCAGCGCTTTTTCGGCTCTTCCTAAACCGCGCTCCGCATCCGCTTCCATCGCCACGTGTTCATAGTCATCACTCATTCTGCGATAAGTGCGCAATTCTTTTAGCGCTTCCCCGTACCTCCCAGTAGCATACGCCGCCAGCCCCAGCGCTTCTCGTACTACATCAATGCGAGCTGCCCGCTGAAAAGCAATCTTGGCGTGCTGATAGGCCACTTCCGGATCTAAATCTAGCATCTCTCCCGCATACGCCAAGTGCCGAGCAACTATATCAGCGTTATCTGGTGTAAGGCTGCGCAAATGTTTACGGGTTCTTTTATCGAGAGTTTCCGGAGTAATAGATTCAGGGATTTCAGCTAAAAGACGCCGCCGCGGATTATCTCTTTCATTACGCCGCTCTGCCCGATAGCTATCCTCCGTATTCGCGAAACGACTATTCTGATAGCCGCTATCGCGCCGCGAAAAACTTCCCTCTTTTTGGTATTTATTTCTATAACCACGCGCGTCTCTACTATCACGCCAACCCCCGCGCGAGTCTCTGCTATCGCGCCAATTTCTGCGGGAATCTTTACTATCTCTCCAACCCCCGCGCGAATCATCATTGTCACGCCAATTCCCACGGCGTTTATTCGTAAATTTCCCGGCGCCGTTACTATCTCGGTTACTATCGTGCGAATCTCGCTCAAAACGCCGATTATCTTTATTTCCGTACCGATTACCGCGTTTTTGCTCGCTGCGCCTGTCTTCGTCGCTACTCCAGAAATGCCCACGGCCATTTTGGGTAGGCCGCCGCGGGCCACCTTTTCGAGAATTGCCGGCTGCAGAGCGCCAAGCTGATTTCTTATTATATTGGCCAGCTGACTTTTTTCCAGCATGATCAGAATGACGATGATTATCAGACATTATTCCTCGCGATTAAATTTTCAAAAACTGAGGCGTTGCTGCCTCTCTACTCTGCTCAGCCTACCCGCAATACTGCTCATATCTCCACATAATGCACTGTGAAATCAAGCGGGGGGCAGCTTTCCGAAGAAAGCTGCCCCCGCTTATCTAAGCTATGCAGTAATTAAACTGCGTAAATTATGCAGTCACTTCCGCTTTTGCCTGCGGAGCTTTCGCAGAGCGCCGTGCATAGTCAACTGCCATGCCGATTAGCAAAGCCACCACGCTTGGCACTAACCATCCCATCTGAATCTGCCCAGCGGGTAAATGATCCAAGAAAAGGCGCAGTGATGTAAATGCATCTGGCCAAGCCAAGTAGAGTGCCTCCAGAAGAGCAA
>NZ_CAMXYE010000028.1 GCF_947253055.1 uncultured Arcanobacterium sp.
GTAGAGCCCCAGCCTTCCAAGCTGGTCATGCGGGTTCGATTCCCGTCATCCGCTCCAAGCGGACGCTCATTTTGATGAAAAGTGAGCGTCCTATTTTTTGCGTTAGAGACTATGATTTAGCGGGCGAAAATCGTTCGTGCGTTAGCGCTTTGAATTTCGCACTACCTAGTATCATGTTTTTCCTTTTCAGTATAGTTTTAGGATTTAACTGGTTAACAGAGAATAAGATATTGATGTAGTGGGGGGCATCTATGTGTGAATTCGTTGCGATTGATTTCGAGACAGCTAATGAACAGCGTCGTTCTGCCTGTGCAGTAGGCTTGGTGCTCTTTGACAATGATGGAAAGCCTGCTGATAGTTACTATCAGCTACTGCATCCGCATCCAGATGTGGATTATTTTAACCCTATGAACGTGCGGGTACATGGCATCACTGCAGACGATGTTGCGAATGCTCCGCAATGGTCGCAAATTGCTAATCGAGTAGCTTCTTTCATTGGGGATCGGCCAATTGTTGCACATAATATGGCTTTCGATGGTTACGTCCTATCAGATTTAGCAGATTTGTATAATACTGCGGCAATTTCTAACAGACGGTTTTGCACTGTACGGTTAGCGAGAAAAATTCTAGCCGACAAACTAAAACGCAAATCCTTGGATAAGGTTTTTTATTACTATTTCCCTAACGAGGTTTTCGAACATCATAATGCTGCTGCTGACGCTAAAGCTGCGGGAATGATTTTTGCCAGAATGATGCAAGAGTTCGGTTTCGAGAAACTCGAAGAATTGTGCCCACTCACTTGAAATAGTTCAAAGACTAAAGGCTTCACAAATGCGTGAGAACGGTTCTCCTATTGAAGTTATTAACGAAGAAGAATTTTTCAATCGGCTATCTGACTAAAAAATTTCTCTCTATTTAATAAAGGGCAATAGTTACGCGAATTTAGCTGCTATCTGCGTATACACAGCGTGTTTGCAGACAACTGGAATTATTTCGTAGCTAATCCACCATTTAAAGATTTGCGGCTAGGGGCTAAGTGTACGTGGGTTGCCTGTGATATTCTGATGCTAATCGTTCAGCCCGCCTCGACCTCGGTCGGGAGTGGGCTGGATCTCTTTCTAACACTTCTTAAGGAATCTAAAACTACCCGAGGGCAGCGAAGCGATCGAAAAAGACTTTTAGCTTTTCCACCACGCGCGCCCGGCGCTCAATTCGGCTATCGGCACCCGTGGCAAAGAGCGAGCCGCGCGGCAAAATTTTATCGATATCTGCGCCGGAAGTTTCCAGACGCCCCCGCCGAAACATCGCATTAATAAACTTATCGGTCTCGGGCTGCTTCAAATTTTCTTCTTGCACTATTCTTACCAGCTCTGCCGCCTTTTGCTTATCGAGGAAAGCTTTCCACTCTTCTGCTATTTCCCCGCCGCTAGCGGAGACGGAATCCACGAAGCGCTCAATTAAATCGAGCTTATTTTGCAAGGTGGGGCTGGATTTCACAGTGCGGCGAATATCTTCCCGCACTTCTTGCCGGCTTTTCTCCGCATGTTCATCGCGATACTTTTGCACCAAGAGCAGAATATAATCGACGTTTACTTCCACTTGCTTTATTAACTCAATTTCGAAGGTCAAATCGTCATTAATCCGCTCGGCTTCTCCAGCATTTTCTTTCCGCCGCTTTTGATAGAGATCAATATATGCCGATTGGTAATCTTGCAAATCCCGCGGGCTGATTGGATCACTTTCTCCAAACTCGTCAAAAGCAGTCAAGATATTACGTAAACGCAGAATTTCCCCGAAAGTCTGTATAAACAGATTCTGCTCCGTTTCACTCATAATTACTTCGCCCGGCTGCCAGCGCGCCAACTCGTCTAATTTCTCCACATAGGCAGAAAAGTAGACCCCAAAAGGCTTAAGTACGGTGATTCCTTCAGCCTCTTTATTACCAAAGAGAGCAATAGCTGCTGTAGTTTCTTTTTCCAAATTTCTAAAAGAAACAATATTTCCGTAAGTTTTTACGGAATTTAAAATGCGGTTGGTACGCGAATAAGCCTGCAGTAAGCCATGATGATGCATATGCTTATCGACCCATAAAGTATTGAGAGTTTTCGCATCAAAACCGGTTAAAAACATATTGACGACTAAGAGTATATCCAGCTCTCGGTTGCGCATTTTTTCCGATAAATCTTCATAATAGTTGGCAAAGCCATCCGCCGAAGTATCAAAACTACTGCCGAACATTTGGTTGTAATCGGCGATTGCTCCCGCTAAAAATTCGCGGTCAGGCATCTCTAAAGCTCCGGTATCAAAATCTTCTTCTGGGAGCAGGCCGTCGCTGTATTCTTCCGCATTGGGCGCATAAGTAAAAATAGTGGCAATTTTCAGCCGTTTATCTGGCGCTAGCTCACTTTGCTGGCGAGCGAATTCTTGATAGTAGGCTTTTGCGGCTTTTACCGAAGCGGTGGCAAAGATGGAATTAAATCCGCGCACGCGCTTTCCTTTGAGCGCATAGTTGGAGTTTCGCTTAGTTTTTTGATCAAAATGCTTAAGCACATAGGCCACAATTTCCCGAATTCGCCGCGGATCTAGCAAGGCTTCTTCGGTAGCAATCGCCGGCACTTCCCCGTCTAGTACGCTCTCTTTAACTTTCAAAGTATTCACGTAATCAATCCGGAAAGGCAGCACGTTTTGGTCACTGATTGCATCGGTGATTGTGTAGGAATGTAGGCGGTCGCCAAATACTTGCGCGGTGGTACGGATAGCCGCCGAACCACCACTGGCTTTATTCTCGTTAAATAACGGAGTACCAGTGAAGCCAAATAGGTGGTAGTTTTTGAAAGCCTTTTTTATAACCTGATGCATATCTCCAAACTGGCTGCGATGGCATTCATCAAAAATAATCACCACGTGGTCGCCGTATATTTTGTGTTGAGCATTGGCCCGCACAAAATTGGCCAATTTTTGAATGGTGGTGATGACTATTTTCGCCTTATCATTGGCGAGCTGCGCAGCGAGCTGCCGCGTAGATTTATTAGAATTTACCGCGCCCTTTTGGAAGGCTTCATATTCTTTTTTAGTTTGATGATCCAAATCTTTGCGGTCTACTACAAAGAGCACTTTATCTACGCCGGCCACCTGCGTGACCAGTTGCGCCGTTTTGAAACTAGTGAGGGTTTTCCCGCTGCCAGTGGTGTGCCAAATATAGCCGCCGGCTTCGATTGAGCCCAGCTTTTTATAGTTGGTGGCTATCTGCACCCGGTTAATAATGCGTTCCGCTGCCACAATTTGGTAAGGGCGCAGCACCATCAGATTTTTATCAGTGGTAAATACACAGTATTTAGTGATGATGTTGAGCAGGGTACGCCCGGAAAGGAAAGTTTTCGTAAAATCCATCAGCTCAGTTATGTGGTTATTCCGCGCATCCGTCCACCAGGAGGTAAATTCAAAGCTAGCCGCACCCGCCCGCTTATTTACGTGCGATTGCTCTTTAATGTGCTGCATACGGGTGGTATTTGCATAATATTTTGTGTAAGTGCCGTTTGAGATTATGAAGAGTTGCACATATTCAAATAGGCCACTGCCTGCCCAGAAACTATCCCGCTGGTAGCGATTGATTTGATTAAAGGCTTCACGTATTTGCACTCCGCGCCGTTTCAATTCGATATGTACGAGCGGGAATCCATTTACCAAAATGGTCACATCGTAGCGGTTATGGTGGGTGCCATCTACTTCGTATTGGTTAATTACTTGCAGGTAGTTGCGGTGAATATTTACTTTATCGAGTAGATGTATATTTTTTTGTGTGCCATCTTCCCGCTCGAGCACGAGGGCAGCTGGGTTGGCTTGAATAATTTCCGTTTTTTCTAAAATACCCCGCGCTGGATTGGCGAGTTCGGTTTTAAAAAAATGCTCCCATTCACCATCGCTAAAAGTAATATCGTTTAGGGCTTCTAAACGGTGGCGCAGATTGGCTTCCAGAGCGGCGGCGTCTTTTATTTGCAGATATTCGTATTCTTGGCGTTGCAGCTGCTTAATTAGGGCAGCTTCTAGGGCGGCTTCGCTTTGATAGCTTTTTTCTTCGCGTTTTCCCGGCTCGTATTCTGCAACTACCGTAGCATCTTTACTTATGGCGATGGGCAAATAAGTATTCATCAGACCTCCTGGCAAAACGCTAAATCTAACCTCTATGTTAATGCCCGATAGGCCAGATTTGGCGCAAGGGCTTTATTTAGCAGCTGGAAAGCTGAGTAATTGATCTCGGTAGTATTCGTATTGTTGGCGCCGCGCCTGAATCTCGGCAGGCAAACCGGAAGAAAGATCATTAACCAAAGCATCAAACTTATCCAAAATCTCCACAATGCGCTCCTGCACGGGAAGCGGGGGGACGGGGATGGGATATTTATTTAAATCTCTAGTTGATAAATGTTTAACAGTGGACCCCTGAATCTTAGAGGATATCTGTTCGAGGGATATAAATAAAAAGTGGAACAGATAATTCTTGTTTAACTGTTCAGGATTGGGATTTATTTTACAAACTCGTTGATTCAATAGCGCCTTGCCATGACTCCACCTGATAGGTTTGAAATCACCATCCATCCCTACAAGTAAATCCCCGTTTTGAATTATATACTCAGGTTTATATTCGCCACTATAGTAAGTGTTGCTAAACCCAGTGTTAATATCTCTAATTCGAACCAACGGAAGTCCCAAATTTAGGTTATTAAATTCTTTTGAATCGAAGGCACACCCATTCTGAATAGACGCTAGTTCTTTAAGGGGTATCTGTTCCACACCGTCGGGGCAGTACTGGGTAAGCATGTCTGCTAGAGGATTATGTGGATTATTTATATCTAGAAGCGAGTCTCGATAATACTCATACTGCTGACGGCGAGCTTCCAGCTCCGCTTCCAGCTCCGCTTCCAGCTGAGTAAAAGAATCCAAAATCCACACAATCTCCTCTTGCACCTGCAATGCTGGAATGGCAATAGGTATTTTATTTAAATTTTTTTGATTCAGCTTAGGTTGAGTTCCACCAGTAATATATTTAGTAATATCAACTGTTTGAAGATAAAAATACACATATCGAAGTAGGGTATCTTCTGAATTGCACTGTAAAACATGAGCATGATTATTTACCCATATTTTTCCGGAAGCCCAATTAATTACAGGAGTTTTATCCTCTTTAATTACACTTCCATCTTCTCCAATAAGTAAATAAGTTCCATCAAAAATGTAATCATCAACGTAATCTTGTATTCCATTTGCACCGTAGTATGGGAAAATTCCCTCACGTCGATCTTTTTTTGTAACAGGTTTTCTTTTCGAATCAAAATTAATTAATACGTTCCCTAATAATTTATACTCCACCCCGTCGGGGCAGTATTGGGCAAGCAAATCGTCTATCCGGCTCATGCACTCACCTCACTATCCATACCTTCGAGGTCAGCGACGATTGCGTCTATGGCCGTGCGCAGTTCCGCCTGCCGCTGCACGATACCCGCAATATCCTTATTCAGCTGCTTAATATCTACCTTTTCCCGCGTATCCTCCGGCTCCACATAGCTAGACACAGAAAGGTTGTAATCGGCCTGCGCAATATCTTCTATAGCAACCAGCTGTGCAAAATGCTCCACGTTTACGCGCTTGGAATATGCCTCAATAATCTGATTGCGGTGCGCCTCCGTTATCTGATTCTTCGTGCCCGCCCGCTCAAAAAGCTCAGAAGCATCAATGAAAAGCACCTGCGAATCTTTCTTCGCCTTCTTCAACACCAATATGCAAGTGCCAATAGAAGTGCCAAAAAATAAATCCACCGGCAGCTGGATTACCGCATCCACATAGTTGCCGTCTACCAAATATTTACGAATCTTCTTCTCCGCGCCCCCACGGTAGAGTACCCCCGGAAACTGCACAATAGCCGCCGTGCCATCCACCGCCAGCCAAGAAAGAATATGCATAGTAAAAGCCAAATCGGCCTTACTCTTCGGCGCCAGCACGCCCGCGGGCGAAAAGCGCTCGTCATTCATCAAAGTGGGCGAATCCGCCCCTATCCACTTAGTGGAATACGGCGGATTAGAAACTATCGCTTCGAAAGGCTCATCATCCCAATGTGCCGGCTCCGTTAAAGTATCCCCCAAGGCAATATCAAACTTGGAAAAATTCACCCCGTGCAAAAACATATTAATCCGGCACAAGTTATAAGTGGTCAAGTTGATTTCTTGGCCAAAAAAGCCCTCTTCTACGTTCTCACGCCCCAAAACCTTGGCAAATTTTAACAATAGCGAACCCGAACCACAGGCCGGATCGTATACCCTACCCACGCGGCTTTTACCTACCACCGTCAGACGGGCGACCAGCTCCGAGACGTCTTGCGGCGTAAAGAATTCCCCTCCGGATTTACCGGCCGAAGAAGCATACATGGTCATCAAATACTCATAAGCATCCCCGAAAGTATCAATATCTGCATCTCGGTAATTGCCTAGCTCTAAATCACCTATCGCCTCTAGCAGCTTCACCAGTTTGGCATTGCGCTCGGCAATCGTATTGCCTAGCCGCGGGCTATTAGTATGCACATCGTCAAACAGCCCTTTTAAATCATCCTCCGAAGTAGAACCAATCGCTGAGCCCTCAATATGCTTAAATACCGCCGCTAAAGTTTCATTCAAATTCTGATCATGCGGCGCCGCCTTGCGCACATTTTGGAAAAGCTCCGAAGGGAGAATGAAAAAGCCAAGCGTCTCCACCATGTACTCGCGCGCAGTTTGCGCCTGCTCGTCATCTAGCAAAGCATAATCGAAATCGGTTTCTCCTCCATCGGCCTGTACCTTATTCACCCAGTTGGTGATGTACTCAGAGATGAAACGATAGAAAAGTATCCCCAGCACATAGGCTTTGAAATCCCAACCATCCACGCTGCCGCGCAAATCATTGGCCACCCGCCAAATAGTTCGATGTAAATTAGCTCGCTGATCCGATGCCGCCACTAGAACCTCCCCACATACAAAACACCATTATTCTAGCGGTCAAATATTATCCAGCGGCTATTTCGCATCAACTCGTGTGTTTGCGCAGAAAATTGCAGCGAAAACGCAACTTAGTTACTAGTTTCAATCTTCCCCATACACTCAAATAATGCCAGTTATCTTAACTCACTAGCTAAAGGATTCGGTATCAAATTCTCCATAACGGGCTGGGCATTTCAGACCAGCACTAAGTAAAGGATTCACTTCTAATAACGGATTTATTTGCCTTTTAAGCCAATCTTTTCCAATACCAGATTTAAAAGCTAGGTCGTCTATAGCCACAAAAATTTTATATACCGAGTGGTCAGAGAAATCCCCATATGCTTTCTTCGTTTTTCGCTCAATACGTGGCATTAATCCAGGCACATCAAGCACTGAATGATTCCAAAGTTTTGAACCGTGTGCACATCTATTACGTAAATATACAAAAGAGCGCACTTGGCTAGGCAATGTCCGTCTTGACGTATTCAAACTCTGCGCCATGTCATCTAGCACTCCCGATTCACTTGAGGCCGTAATCAAGCGGGAAAGAGAACCAAATGTTATGCCTTCCACGGCTACCCAAATCGGCATATGATCATAAGCTTCTATAGCATAAGAACTACCGACTTTTATATCATCACGATAGTGAGCTATAAACGATTCTTTAGACTTATCAAGATTAGCTAAAGCATGATCTTGAGCTCTCGCAGCATTAATATCTAACGGTTGAGTGAATCCTTCCCCATAAGCTAGGCCACCCACTGGAGTTACCAGACGCCCATACGCATAAGCAAAGCGTGTGCGGAGCAACACCTCTAATGAATGTAATACAGCAATACATTTTCCAATAAGCTGTTCTTCTGCCTCATAGAGCTTTTTTATTGTGTCAAAAGATGCACCCTGCTTAAATGCATTATCGCCATTAGCCGGATTACGTTGCCAGTAGCGGAAGTAGCCAGAAAGCCGGTAATAGCTTACTCGAGAAAGAAAATCCTGGGCAGCAGGTTTATTGGGAATAATTAACCCTCGCTCAGCCAGCAAGGTGAGTTGCTGTTCATATGTGAGCCACTGTTTATCCATTTCACCTGCCTGTTTAACCTACTTAGCCCGCCTAACCTACTTAGAAAAGAAAGGCCCCGGCCATTTTAGTGCATTGCAAAGCAAGAGGCCTGACCGGGGATCTATCACTATTAAATCTACCTTAAAATCCTTTGAAATACCTAAAGATGCCTAAAGATGCCTAAAGATGCCTAAAGATACCTAAAGATACCTAAAGATACCTAAATGCCAAACTCTTGCATCCGATTAATTAAAGCAACACCCTAAAATTAATCTCCAAAAACGAAGCTACGCTAAATCCGCGGCGCAGAGCGCGCAAACTTCTCCACTTTCTTCGCGCTCCCATAAATCTGCACTTGGTCGCCTTCGGAAAGTTCCACCGCGCCGAGCACCGGCTGCCACTGCCCTTCTCGCAGTAAAGCCACTATCTTCACTCCGTGCCGATTCCACATATCGATCTCGTTGAGAGGGCCGACCGCCGAGAGCGGAAGCACCGTCCGCACCATCGCCGTACCCTCCGATAGCTCCACGTAATCCAGATTTACGCCGCGTACGAGGTGCGCCACCCGCCGCCCCATTGCCACTTCCGGGTGCACAATATGCGGCACACCAATCTGCTCGAGAATACGCCCGTGGGCCGTACCAGAAGATTTCGCCCAGAGGTTCTTCACGCCCATATCGTTGAGCACCGAACAAGTGAGAATAGAGGATTCCACATTCGGAGTCCCGATACCCACTACTACTCCGTCACAATCGGCAATTCCGAGATCCGTCATAGCAGCAATATCGGTGGTATCACCCTGCACCACCTGCGTCAAAATTCCGTTATTACGATTTACCACCGTCTCATTCAAATCTACGCCGATGACTATAGCGTCATCCGAGACAAGTTCGCGGGCCACGGCCGTGCCGAAGCGCCCTAATCCGAGAACTGCGTAGGTGGGTTTAGAGAAATTAACCAATTATCGGCCTTTCTACGGGGAAAGAAATATTTGATGCACTAGGCGCGAAGGCTAGCGCGGTGGCGACGGTGATAGGCCCCAATCGCCCGATGATCATTAAGATTATAAGAATAAACTGAGCTGGATAGTTTAGCAACGGCGTGATTCCGGTAGATAAGCCTACCGTACCAAATGCAGACGTCACTTCAAATAGCACCTGCGATAGGTTGAAATCCGTCAAGACCAGAATTGCAATAGTGGCAGTAGCTAACAAAATAAATGCCAAGACCACCACGGTCACCGCCTGGTAGACCACTTCGAAAGAAATACTTTTCCCGAATACCACCACTTGCCGGCGCCCGCGAACGACGGCCGCTACTATAGCCAGCAAGGCAAACATGGTCGTTATTTTGATACCACCTGCAGTTCCGGCCGGCCCAGCGCCGATGAACATAAACATATCCATCGCAAGAAGAGTCGAATCGTGCATCTGCCCGATATCCACGGAATTAAAACCAGTGGTACGGGTTTGGACGGCTTGAAAAATGCCGGCGAGGAGCGCATCAGGCGCAGGGAGTTTTCCGAGCGTCTTCGGGTTAGTCCATTCGGAAACCGTCACTATTAGGGAAGAAAAGAGCAATAGGCCAGCTGTGCCTGCTAGTACCATGCGGGTGTGGAGAGACCAGCTGTAAGGCTTAAGGAGGCTGGTGCGCAGCTGGAAAATTACGGGGAAGCCCAAACCGCCGATGATGATTGCCGCCATAATGGGCAGGCACACCAACCAATCTCCCACAAAAGAAGCCATATTATCGGGATAGAGAGAGAATCCTGCATTGTTGAAAGCGGAAACTGCGTGGAATATTCCATGCCCGAGCGCCCGCGGGAAAGAATGCTCCAGCGTGAGGAAACGGAAGGTCAAAAGAAGTGCGACTATCAGCTCTACCAGTAGCGAGATTCCGAGTACCCGCCGGAGCATCATTCCAAGCTGGCCGGTGTTGGAGCGCCGCTCAGCAGCGGAAGCTAGCATAGTGCTGTGACTTTCTTTGCGTATGACCGCTTGGGCGAGCACCGCCGCGAAGCTCATTACCCCGAATCCGCCTACTTGGATTAACGCCAAAATTACTACTTTGCCGAAAGCAGTCCAATAAGTAGCGGTATTTACAATCGTCAATCCCGTGACGCATAAAGCAGAAGTGGCCGTGAATAAGGCCGAACGCAGAGGCAATCCCCCCACGTGAACTGTAGATATCGGTAACATCAATAGGCAAGTGCCTATCATGAGGGCAGTGAGAAACCCTGATAATATAACTGCCGCATAATTAAAATAATGGCGATGTGCTCTAGACACAGCTTGCATAATACGCAGTTGCCATACTTTATGCAACTAATAATTTTCGGCGGCGAAATATCCGGTAAATGAGGAGATCAAGCGCAAATAATTCTCGAAAAGTTCTCGAAAAATCCTCGCGCCAAAGATGAAGATGCCCACATTTCTTTCTCCTGCACCTAGGAAGTACGCACCGTATATAGGAATACGCAGCGCAGGCGGATTGGCATTTTCTGCCGATCCGCCCGCGCCGATCAATAGAGGTTAAGCACTAGTGCTTTTCTACTCGCCTGAGCACCCCACCTATGCTGCAGAGGCTGAGAGCAGCGAGAGCTCCCCAGAGTAGCGAAGCGCCCGTCTTGGGCACCTTGGTGGGCGGGGGCGGCGTATTCGGCACCTTATTCACCACCGTGACCTCCCGATGAATAATACCGTCTTTTGCCACCTGGATAGGCCCAGATTCTTTCTCGTATTTAGCAAAAGGCACGGCGATAATTCCCGCATCGCCCCCGATTTCTCGCACGCCATAGTAGTAGCGATGCATATCCTTATCTTGATAAGGCAATCCGATAATCTGTTTTACCCAATTATCTGCTTTCGCCACCGTAAACTTCTGCACCACTTCAGCCTTAGTAAAGTCCGCGTCTGTAGCGCGCACTAGTTCAAACTCAACTTGGCTGGGAGTCTTATCCCCGGGCACGGGCGCAGTGGAATCTTTCCACACCCACTGCTTATTTACCGTAATATCTACCGGATTTGGCACCTTATTCACCACCGTGCCCACCAGCCACGTCTCGGGTGGTAGCTTATCTTCCGCAATAGGTGGCCGCTTCGGCAGCTTTTTTCTGCCCTTCTGTGCATCGCCCTTCTGTGCATCTTGCCAGGTCTGGAGCGGCAAAGTCTTCACCACCTCGCCCTTGCTATCTAGCTCCTGCACGAAGTAATAGTAGAAATCGCCACTATCTGCCTTAATAGCTAACTCATCAAAGGTCTTCCGCCAATTTTCTTCTGGATTTTTAGAAGCGCTGAGCGTGAAATCCGCTACCTTCTCCGGGTGCGTAAATTCTTTATCCGTATCGCGCATCAGCCGCATATCTAGTTTCTGGACGGTAATATCACTCTCTCGCACTGGATGTTCAGCCGACATATTAGCTTCTTCTCCAGTTGCGTCTGCTTTCGGCTCAACGCTGTATACCCAAGATTTCTCCACCGTCGCCTGCGCATAACCCCAATCGCCGAAGATTACTCCACCATTCGTGCCGATGCCGCCGCCACGCGGAGCAGAATTGCCTTGAATGAGGAGCTTCGCCTGCTTAAGCGCTTGCTCTTTTGCTTCCTCTCTATGTACCACGGATTGGAAACCTTCATTTTGAATGCTCGTATACTTTAGCGGCAATGGAAGCGGGCGCTCTTTCTCTGGCCCTGTTAAAGACGCCGGATCAAAACGCGCATCTTCATTATCGAAGTAATAATCGATGCGGCCGCCGCCGAGCATGTAGTCAGAGACCCAAATCGGTGCGGCACCCATAGAGCCGAGATTCATATGGGCGAGGTCGTTACCGTAATCTTTGGCGGTATTATCGAAAACGGCTCCGCCGTTATGCATACGCAATTCGATAGAACCAGTGGGGCACGACCAAATTCCGCCCCCTACTCCGTCAATTTGCCGCGCGGTAGCGTTATTCTTCGTCACCACTACATCATGTAAATGCAGATTATAAGAGACGGTAGCGACGTAAATGCCACCTCCTTGGTCGTGAGCTTTGTTGTTCAGGATTTGCCCGGCATTTATTTCCACTTGATTAGAGACCACATTTACTCCGCCACCGGTACGTATTGCCTCGTTATTGGAAATAACTCCTCCATTAAAGATGAAACTTCCGGGAGAAACTTTCCCCCACTCTTCTTTACTCAAGCCCCATTCTTTACCTAAACCAGGAATTTCTTTATAAGTTCGGTCGGCTCCCCACACATACAAATCGAGAGTGCCGATACCGCCACCATTCCCACTGGTGAAATTGGAATCAACGACGCCGCCATTCATTTCAATGACGGTATTACCAAAAGCAAAAGCTCCCCCACCCGAGAAGCAAGCACTGTTGTTATGAATTTTGCCGCCGTTAATGGTGATGTAGTTACGCTCAGCAAGAGTTTTTTGCGGATCGGTAGCAGATTTTTTATCGATGTTAAAGTCATAGCCGAGTAGACCGCCCGTCCAGCCACTGTTGCCGAAAATTTCTCCGCCATTAATAGTGACTGATCCACCGCTATATACGCCGATACCGCCTACTTCACCGTAGGAGGCATCCTTATATTCAGTCTCACCTTTACTAACTTCGCCCCCGTTCATAATGAACTTCGCACCGCCAGTTACGGCAATATTTGCTGCCCCGCCTTGTACAACACTGCTATTACCTTTCTCGCGCTGATTATCGGTGACTTTTCCGCCATTCAGAGTGAAAGTAGCATCTGGCCCGGAAACGGTGATAGCACCCTCTCTTTGGCCCGATCCGTTGCGCACGCCGGAATAGGTACCGCTGTTAATAGTCAAAGTACCTTCGTTGAAAATTAGTTCTCCACCACCAGGCACCCACTGGCCGCGGCTATCTATATAAAACCTGCCTCCGGCTTTATTGTTTCCCAGCGTCAGCGCCGCACCTTTTTGCACGTGCACCATCATGCCGGTGAAATCGTCTTCCCGCCGCAGGCCGCCTTCCGACATTCCCGGATTTATGAAAATACCGTTCACTAATTCAATATCGGCTCCCTGCGGGATTACCAGCGTGGAAGTGAGCATAGTATTAGTAGCTCCGCTGACCACGATACGCGTAGGAGTAGTGCCAGCTTGCGTGATTGCCGCACGCAACCCCGCTTCTTCGCAATCCGTGCAATCTACTTCTACCCGAGCAGGAGCCGTGGGATCCGCAGCTGCCAGATTCATTTTAGGTACTAGCAGCTCAAAGCCGGTCAATACGATAGCTAAAATAAGCGCTACCATGCCGGCGAAAATTCGCCGATTTTGTTTATGTAGGTGCATTCTCTCGATTCCCCTAAGATCTTCCATTTATTAAATATAATTATACGTAGATTTTATATATTTTATCTACACGGGGCGATCAACTCTGGAAATCCCTAAGAAACCCTTATATTCGCCTCTTTAACCAGCATTCCCCCGGCTAATTACGACCGCATAGGGGGAAAGCCAGCCACTTTTTCCTCTCCACTTCCCCAGCACACTTGCTTTTCCAGTTTTTCCAGCTTTTCCAGCTTTAGATTCCGTTTTGCTGATTTCCCCCGCCGCCAAGAGCATTTCTCCGGCCGCTGCCGCTACACTTTTTCGGCGCGGAGTGGGGTGCGGGGCGAGATTCACTTCCACAAGATAATCTCCGCGCCGCCAAGCTGCGTAGGAGCCAGAGCGCGCCAGAAGAGAAAAATCAGCCGCCGCGAAATCTTTCCGCAGCTGCAATAGCTGCCGATAGAAATTAAATACCGAATCTGGCTCCGCTAACTGCTCTGCTGCACTGCCGGCTGGCGGAAGAGCGCGCGGAGAAAGCCAGGCTTCTCCGGTGGTGAACCCCCCGTCCCGCTCCCATGGCATCGGCACCCGGGCATGATCGCGCGAACCGGCCAAGATTCTCTTCCAGGCTGCCGCCGGCGCCATTCCTTCTTCCTGCAGCTCTGCATAGTAGTTTATCGACTCCACATCGCGCAGTTGCTCGATATCCCGGAAATCCTGATTGACTGCTCCCAGCTCTTGCCCCTGGAAAATAAAGGGAGTGCCCGGCAAGGTGAGGGAAATTGCTGCAATCAGTTTAGCCACCTGCGGAGCCTGTGCCGGGTCAGAGGTAATTTTACTTACGATGCGAGGGTTATCGTGATTTTCCGAAAAAATCGCCAGTTGATCGCCGGCGTCTAGACGCGGCAGGTAACGCAGATAGAAATCGAGGAAATAAGCGGGGTCGTAGCGGTAATCATCCCAGCGAATTTTACCCGGCATTTCGAGGACGTCGAAATTAAAGTACAGATCTAGCTCTTGGCGGCTCTGGTGGCTGAGCAAGCGCCCCACTTCCACACCGATTCCGGGAGTTTCTCCGATTAGTACTGCTTGGGCTCCGTTTTTCCCCGCTGCCACCGCGCGGCGGAATTCGCGCAGATACTCGTGGAGATGCGGGCCGGCGAAATAATGCTCAATACCGGTGAATCCCACTAGATCGCCAACTGCCGGATTACCCTCTGGGAGCTGCGGCACTTTCGAAATATAGTTAATTACGTCGAGGCGGAACCCATCTACCCCTTTTTCGAGCCAGAATTGAGCAATCTCTCCTGCTTCGCGGCGCACGGCCGGATTATCCCAATTCAGATCCAGCTGCCCGGGTGCAAAGAGATGTAAGACCCATTTCTTTACCTCCGGCATCCAACGCCACGCCGAACCAGAGAAAAACGAGACCCAATTATTCGGCGGCGTATCGGGGCTGCCGTCTCGGAAAAAATAGTAGGCGGCTTTATCGCCGGCGGGATTCTTTAGTGCCTCTTGGAACCAAGCATGCTCCTGCGAAGTGTGGTTGAGTACCAGATCCAGAATTATTCGCATACCGCGCGCATGCACTTCCCTAATTAATTCCTCCAGATCTTCCTCGCTGCCCATCAAATCCATGACTGCTCGGTAGTCACTGACGTCGTAACCCATATCTTCGTTGGGGGAAGCAAAAATCGGAGAAAGCCAGAGGCAATCCACTCCCAAGTTTTCTAGGTAATCGAGTTTTCCGATTATGCCGCGGAGATCTCCGATCCCATCTCCGTTCGCATCGGCAAAGCTACGCGGATAAATCTGGTAAAAGACGGCTTCTTTCCACCAGGCGGGCTCCGATACAGCGGGAGAAAAGTTCGTATCTGCTAGACGCTGCGGATTCATCTCCAGCAGTTTACGGAGCGCCTCGAAAAGCCCCGGCGCTTTTTTCTCCGCTATTTTGCGGAGCCACGGCAGCGGAATTCGCTTTGTGAGCGGATTTATTACGAGAGCGGGCGGCGCACCTAGCTGCAGAATCAATTTATCTACGATATCGCGCCCCAGCGGATGCTCATAGATCGCTCCGAGGTTCGGAAAATTCTGGTGACTTGACGCCTTCACTGCTTCCACTGCCTTCCTGCTTTCGCTTTTTTCACTGCTCAGCGCTCTCTTTCTCCTGCAGATTCGCCACGATATCTTTATAGGTTTTTTCATCTATCCGGTAGCCACGCCGGAGAATAAAGAGAGCGGCGAGCGTGAAGAGTAGCGGCAAGCCCATCATGAAAATTCGGAAAATCCAGATGCCGCTTTCCGTCACATCAACGGCGCTGGTGGCTTTTTCTACTTTCGACCAAATGAGGCAAGCCCCCATGAGGCCAGAAGCGATGGCGTTAGAGAGTTTATAAATAAAAGGCTGCAAGGAAAAAGTGATTGATTCATTGCGCCGCCCGAGTTTCCACTCCCCATATTCGACGCTGTCGGCGATGTACATCATCAGCAGTACTTGGAGAAGCGCTTCTCCGAAGAAGAGGAAGAGGCCGGCTCCGAGAATCACGGCCATATTTCGCCCCGCGCAGATAAAAATTAAGTATCCCGCTATGGAAGATATACATCCGAGCGTAAATACTTGCCGGCGCGGCAGCCGCGCAGAAATAAGGGGGAAGATCAGCAGGGTGAGGAGCTGCGTCACTCCGAGCACGAGGGCGAAAATCGGGTATTTACCTGCATCCCCCACTAGGTACTTGAAATAGTGCAACCCGAGGCTGGTGAGCAGAGTGTAGCCCGACATATAGAGCAGAAATGCGAGAGATACCCAGAGCAGCTGATCGTTTTTGAAGATGACGCGCACGAGCTCACGCAGCGGAGTTGATTCCGCCGGAGCGTGCACCTGCTCGCGGGCAAAAATTAAGGTGATGGATTGAAAAGCGATTGCCACGATAGAGAGCACCACTGCCAGCAGCTGCCAAGCGCGCTGATCGCTGCCGAGCACTTCTCCTAGCCACTTCGTGATTGGCACTATCCCCACGACGATGGAAAAAAGCCCGATATTGGCGCAGATACGAGTGACTACGCCGATGCGCTCCCGCTCTTTTTTATCGCGGCTCAGGGATGGCATCATGCCGT
>NZ_CAMXYE010000029.1 GCF_947253055.1 uncultured Arcanobacterium sp.
TTACGGGAGCGGAAAAAGTAATTGAAAAAATAAAGAGCGGTATTCAAAGTAAAAAACTTAAAGGTATCTCTGCGGTGCAAAATCATACTGATCGACACCACGGAATGCGGCTCGTCATTGAAGTAAAAAATTCATTTAACCCCGAGGCGGTGCTCACCGCGCTCTATAAACACACTCCTCTAGAAGAATCTTTTGGCATAAATAATGTGGCCTTAGTAGATGGGCAGCCGCGACTTCTCGGATTAAAAGACTTACTAAATGTATATATCGACCACCGGCTACAGGTGACGCGCCGGCGCAGCCAATTCCGGCTTAATAAAGCTTTAGAGCAGCTGCACCTTATTGAGGGCCTGCTCATTGCCTTAATGGATATCGACGAAGTAATTCAGGTAATTCGGTCTTCGGAAGATTCCGAGCGTGCGCGGCAGCGTTTAATGGATATTTTCGATCTTTCGCAGCGGCAAGCTGAGTATATTTTAGAGCTGCGCCTGCGCCGGCTCACTAAGTTTTCCCAACTAGAGCTGGAAAAACAGCAAGCAGATTTACAAGAAAGAATTGCTTATCTGCAAAAAATTCTGGCTTCTGAGGTGGAGTTGAAAAAATTAGTGGCCGCAGAGATGCAAGAAATTGCCGATATTTACGGCACGCCTCGGCGCACTTTATTGCTAGAAACAGATAGCGTAGCTGATACTAGCAATAATGCAAAAATGCAGCTAAAAGTGGCAGATGATCCTTGTTGGGTACTCTATTCCAGCACCGGGCGAATTGCCCGCGTAGTGAGCGAGAATCCTCCCAGCCGTTCGGGTCCGCGGGCTCCGCACGATGCCTTGCGGATGGCTGTAGCTACTTCCAACCTGGCAGAAATCGGGGTAGTAACTTCGCAAGGGAATATGATACGGCTTTCGGTCGTAGATATTCCGGCTATTCCCGAGACTGATTCTGCCCCCAGCTTGGCCGGAGGAGCTCTCTTAGAAGAGCTGCTCCTGCTAGGAAAAGATGAACGCCCCGTAGCTATCTGTAGTTTAGAAAAATCTGCTCCCCCCTTAGCCTTGGCTACTTGGAGCGGAAAAATTAAACGTCTAGTCGCCGATTATCCGCTAAAGAGTAATTTTGAAATAATTTCTCTGCAAGAAGGCGACGAAGTGATATCCGCTTTCCCTGCTGGTGATAGCAGCGAAATTGTGCTTATAACTTCTCAAGCCCAGTTGCTGCATTTCCCAGCCACAACAGTGCGCCCGCAGGGGCGCAATGGCCAAGGTATTTCTGGTATTAAACTTCCCGATACCGCCTCCGTAATTACCGGAGCAGCGGTGGAAAATGAGGAATTTTCCGCTTACGCAGTAGTGACTATCTCTGGAGCAGCTGCCGCACTTCCGGGCACTACGCCAGGGCGCGCCAAAGTGACGCCGCTTTCGGCTTTCCCCGAAAAAGGCCGAGCTACTCAAGGGGTGCGGGCGCAGCGCTTCTTAAAAGGAGAAGATATTCTCACCCGCGCTTGGGTCGGCCCACTGCCTGCTCGTGCCGTAGATGCCAATGGCAAGGCGGTAAGTCTCCCCGAGATTGAGGAAAAACGCGATGCTTCCGGCACGCCGTTAAAACAGGTCGTATATGCAATCGGCTAAAGAAGAATAGTAAATCAAGCTAAAAACTATTAGTACTACAGATCAATTGAATAGACGATATTGGCAGTATCCGGAGTAAATCCAAAGGGTGAGAGGAAAGATTCTTCCATCTTCATTTCACTGCCGATTTCTACTTGGAGCTGCGAAAACTGCGCGGAGATAGCATTAGCGATAAGTGCCAGCACTAGTTCCGTCTCCAGAGATTTATCGCGCATTCCGCGTTCTACACCAAAATCTTTTACCACTAAGGCCTCTTGATTGGGCATACACAGCGCATAACCAATAATTATGCCTTCCTGGAGAAGCAGGAGCGAATTATCTGCCGAGAAACGTTTCCGATATATTTTCCAATTAGTTTCCGATAGAGGTTGGCGCTGGCGCTGACTGTGCGAAATCAAAATACGATTGAAAATACGGCGCAATTCTTCGTCATATTCCACGCGAAAAGGTAAAAGGGTATAACCTTTTGCAGCTATGCTTTCCCGAGCTGCGGTTCCGAGATAAGCATCTCCTGGATTAAGTGAACGCTGAAAAGTAGTGAAGCGACATTTGGCTGAAAATCCTCCTGCAGTAAGGAGACGCCGCCGTTCGGTATTGCGCGCATCCACCTGCGTACAGATAGCAAGAGGTAAATCGCGACCATCAGCCAATAGAAGTTGACGCGCTCGCCCATCTTGCCATTCCAGAATAGTGCGGCCGATTCCTTTTCCTCGCCAACTATCGCTGACTACGCCCACAATTTGCGCTTGCAATTCCGTAAGCGCATCCTCCGCAACTTTCACTAAAGCAAATGCTTTTACTTCTCCCGCACTATTCCAACCCGCCAGCGTATCGGCATGAGCCCCGGCTGCTAGCGCGGCCGCTAAAAATTCGCTAAAAGCTTCGATACTAGAATCTTCTCCAGCTATTAGCCCGCTACCTGCCTCGCGATATAGCTCTATTATTGCTGGCATATCGGCAGTTTGGATCTGGCGCCAACTCAAACCGAGATGCTCGCCCGGATAAGGAATCTTTTCCGGAGCTTGAATTCGGCGCTCTAAAGTACCGCTCAGACTACTTTGCCGGCTTTCCACTGCCGGATTTTTTTCCACCATAGTAGCTACTTTAACAAATTATTTTCTCCTGATATTTCGCGGCCCTAGTCACGATTGCAGTAATTAAAACCCGCCGTAACTATGCATCAATATCAGCCCGAGAAATATTAGCTGCTCCCTCTACAATAAAATCTTTACGCGGAGCTACGTCACTCCCCATCAACATTTCAAAAGTTTCTTCGGCATACTGGAGAGCAGCCGCATCTTCCATAGAAATACGCCGCAGCGTGCGATGCGCCGGATCCATCGTAGTCTCAGCCAGCTGGTCGGCATCCATCTCCCCCAGGCCTTTATAGCGTTGAATCGGCTCTTTATAGCTACGCTTCTGCTGCTTTAACCGCGCTAATTCCTGATGTAACTGCGCTTCCGAATAAGTGTAGATATATTCTTTCTCGCCGCGTTTTCCGCCCACAACTTCAATTCGGTGTAACGGAGGCACGGCCGCATATACCCGCCCCGCTTCTACGAGCGGTCGCATATAGCGGAAAAACAGGGTGAGAAGCAGGGTGCGAATATGGGCTCCGTCTACATCGGCGTCAGTCATAAAAATAACTTTTCCATAGCGGGCAGCATCTATATCGAAAGTGCGCCCCGATCCTGCTCCCACCACCTGGATAATTGCCGAAACTTCTTTATTTTTGAGTATTTCTCCCGGAGTAGCTTTCTGCACATTGAGAATTTTCCCGCGAATAGGGAGCAAAGCTTGAAATTCCGAGGAACGTGCCAATTTCGCAGTACCCAGAGCTGAATCGCCCTCTACAATAAAGAGCTCAGATTTTTCCACATCTTCACTGCGGCAATCAGCTAATTTAGCCGGGAAAGTGGAGGTCTCCAGCGCATTCTTTCGCCGCGATATCTCCTTTTGGGCTCGCGCCGCCACTCGGGCTCGCATCTCCGCCACTATTTTTTCCAGCAACCGCATATTTTCCGTCTTTTTATCGCGCTTTCGCGAGCTAAGTAGCTCCGTCAGTTGCTGCTCTACTATCTTTGCCACTATTGCCCGCACCGGTGCGGTGCCGAGCACTTCTTTAGTTTGCCCTTCAAACTGCGGCTCTGGAAAACTCACCGAAATTACGGCGGTGAGCCCGGCGAGGATATCTTCCTTTTCAATCCGCGGATCGCGCGCTCCTACTTTTAACTGCCGCGAACGCGCATCTATTTGCGCACGAACTGCCTTCACGAGCCCCATCTCAAAACCCTGTAGATGTGTCCCACCTTTTGGCGTAGCGATAATGTTGACGAAAGATTCTTCTTTCGTATCGTAACCGGTGCCCCACCGCAGGGCGATATCTACCTGGCATTCTCGCTCTACCTCTACGCTGTGCAGGTGCCCTGATTTCTTATCGAGCTGCTGTATCACCTCGGAAAAAGTATCCATGCCGCGAATATGCATCACACCCGTGAGCGCAGGATCTTCTGCTAAATATTCCGCAAAATCTTTCACTCCTCCGGCGTAATGAAACTCTTCTCGCCCAGCTGCCTCTCCAGCGGCAGCATCTTCTTTAACCCGTTTATCCCAAAGCGATATCCGCAATCCAGGCACGAGAAAAGCTTTTTCTCGCACTCTTTCCCGCAATTCTTCATAGTTGAATACGGCATTGGCGGGGAAAATTTCCGGATCTGCCCAGTAGCGCACCAAAGTTCCGGTATTCTTCTGCGGGACTTTCTTAATTACCCGCAGCTCAGAGCTTTCCGTAAAAGGAGAAAATGGCGCATCCGGGCGGCGGGTGCCCTTTTTATCACTAAAAATTCCCGGTTCTCCGCGTTTAAAAGACATCGCCCAAGTCTTGCCACCGCGGTTTACCTCTACATCGAGGCGTTCAGAAAGTGCATTTACTACCGATGAGCCTACACCGTGCAAACCGCCTGCGGCCGCGTATGATCCTCCGCCAAATTTTCCGCCTGCATGCAGCTTCGTATATACGACTTCCACTCCCGAAGCTCCGGTACCAGGCACTTCATCCACCGGTATTCCCCGGCCGTTATCTACTACCTCTACTGATCCATCTTCATAGATAGTTACTTGAATATGGTCGGCATATCCTTCGAGTGCCTCGTCTACCGAATTATCGATAATTTCCCAAGCGCAATGCATAAGACCGCGCGAATCGGTAGAACCGATATACATTCCCGGGCGTTTCCGCACCGCTTCCAACCCTTCTAAAACTGATAAATGACGGGCTGTGTATTCTTCTTGCCGTTTCCCTTTATTGACCACAGATAGATTTTATCTGATAGAAAATAACCTAGCAGGAGGCTAGGAGGCGTGCTGCTCACATCGCCACAAAATCAAGATAGAAGTGCAGTTTCATCCACAATATAGATAGCTGTTTTTGCCAGAGCTTCCTTGTGCTTCCGCCCATGGTGCGCGCAAAAATAGAGAGCGCCATTTTGCATCCCAGCTTTTATATAGGCACGGGCACCACACACATCGCATCTATCTGCCGCAGTAAGCTGCGGCGTTTCCACTGACTTTTCGGCAATAACTGTACTCACACTTCGATATAAACACTATTAAAAGGAAAATTCCAGATACCACTCCTACTTTCGCCACCGACGAACAAAACGCTGCTATGCATTTGGTAAAAATTCTCCGCTGTTTTAGGCTGAAGAGGTGTGTGAAACTACTGCCGGAGCTGCGGCGCGCTACTGCGTAATCGATTTAGAGACTACTGGTCTTTCCCCGCAGCATTCGCGGATAATTGAAATTGCTGCCGTGCAACTAGATGAAAACTTGCAAGAGATAGCGGTCTGGAATTCACTTATTTCTCCATTCCCACCCGGTGCTCCGCTACCTGCTACTTTGGGGGCACAGTGGATACACGGAATTACCCCCGCGGATCTACTTGGAAAACCCCAATTTTCCGCCTGCTGCTCGGAGCTAATTTCTCTGCTTTCCGGCACCGTCATCGTAGGGCACAATATTAAATTCGACTGTTCCTTTTTAAATGCTGAATTTGCCCGCAGCGGCTCGCCACTTTTTATTCCCGCCACTGCCACTGCCTGTACCCTAGATTCTTCCTATATTTATTGCCCACCCGGGCCTCACTCCCTTAGCAAACTGTGCGCCCGGCTCGAAATTGAAATTACCCATGCGCACCGCGCACTCGACGATGCCCGTGCCACAGCAGAATTACTGCGTTGCTTTGCCGCCAAAGAAGCGCGCGGAGAGCGCTATACAGACTCCGCTCGTAATCGTCAACAAGAAGAGGTGCAGCCCCGCGCCTGGGAAAAAGCTCAAGCGTGGATTCCGCCGGCGCAACTGCCTTTTAATATAGACTAGATGAATTTGTGCCTTTTAGATAAGGATATTCCCTCTTATATAAGACGACGATTTCTTATATAAGAGCACCTCAAAGCCCGCAGGCCGGATAAAGATATTCTTAATCTAAGTAATCGCGCAGCACTTGGGAACGCGAAGGGTGGCGAAGTTTCGACATCGTCTTCGATTCAATCTGCCGAATCCGCTCGCGGGTCACTCCGTATACCTTACCAATTTCATCCAGAGTCTTGGGTTGGCCATCACTTAAACCAAAGCGCATAGAAACTACGCCTGCTTCCCGCTCGGAAAGCGTATCCAATACCTGTTGGAGTTGCTCTTGCAAAAGAGTGAAGCCGACTGCTTCCGAGGGAGCTACCGCCTCGGAATCTTCAATTAAATCACCAAATTCGGAATCGCCATCTTCCCCTAGCGGGGTGTGCAGAGAAATAGGTTCCCGCCCGTACCGCTGGACTTCCACTACTTTTTCTTCGCTCATATCCAGCTCATTAGCGAGCTCTTCCACAGTGGGCTCTCGCCCTAAATCCTGAAGCATCTGCCGCTGTACACGCGCTAATTTATTAATTACTTCTACCATATGCACCGGAATACGAATGGTGCGCGCCTGGTCAGCCATCGCACGGGTAATCGCCTGGCGAATCCACCACGTAGCATAGGTGGAAAATTTATAACCCTTGGCGTAATCGAACTTCTCTACCGCTCGTACCAGCCCTAAATTGCCTTCTTGAATCAAATCTAAAAAGAGCATTCCGCGCCCGGTATAGCGCTTTGCCAGCGATACCACTAAGCGCAGATTAGCTTCCAATAAATGATTCTTCGCATTATGCCCATCCCGCGCAATAATTTTTAATTCCCGCTCGTACTTATGATCGGAAACTTCGGAAGTCTCTAAGAGATGAGCAGCGTAAAGACCAGCTTCGATGCGTTTTGCCAGTTCTACTTCCTGGGCAGCATCCAGCAGTGCTACTTTTCCAATTTGCTTTAGATAATCTTTTACCGGATCCGCCGTCGCTCCCGCCGCAGTTACGCGCTGCTTAGGCTCATCAGCATCATCCGAATCTTTCATTACGAAAGCGCCGGCCGAATCCTTATCTTTTCCGGCTTTACTAGAAGTTACGATGACGGTCTGGGTTTCTTCATCCAGTTCTTTCTCGTCTTCGTCCTCATCTTCGCCCTCTTCTAATTCACTTTCATCTGTATCGGCGCTCTCTGCGTCATCTTCATCGTCATCTTCTTCAATGAATTCTTCTTCATCTTCCGCAAATTCTACGTCCTCAAAATCCTCTAGCTCATCGGGAGTAGCAGCTGTTTCACTTTCTTCTGGAAAATCTTCTTCTACTGCTGCTGAATCTTCTGCGGGTTTTACTTCTTCTTTTTGGGCAGAACGGCTCTTCTTTTCTGCCTTTTCTGCCGCTTTTTTCGCAGTTGTCTGCTTCGAGCTTTCTTTTTTCACAGCTGCTTTCGTAGCTTTCGTAGCTTTCTGCTCTTTTACTTCTTTTTTAGCGGCTTTCGCAGTCTTATCAGCCTTACTGTCTTTATCGTCTTTAGCAACTTTAACAGCTTTACTAGCTTTAGCAGTTTTGCCAGCTTTACTATCTTTAACGGCTTTCGCAGTCTTATCCACCTTAGCAGCTACAGCCTTTTTATCCGTCTTAGCAGCTTTACTCGTGCTAGCTTCGGGAACTGTGTATTCAATAAGTTCTTGTTTTGTAAGCGCCGTCGCTGCTTCTTTACTCAACTCTCCCCGAGTCACCCGGTACTCTACCCAAACAGCTTTTACGGCACTTTTCACGGGCCGTTCCGCACTCGCAGCTAATTTAGAATTTTCCGCAGCGCTTGGCGGTAGCTTTCCGGCAGTGCTTTTCGCAGTATCTTTTTTAGACTTAGCAGCCACAGGCGACCTTTCATATCTAGGTATTAGGCGGGCAAAAGCCAGCCGACTCATTATAACTAAAATAATCTCGCTACGCGAAAGCGCCCCTCTAAAGCGCCACTACCTAGAACGCTGCTAAAAAGATTTTTATTCCCAATTCACAGTATTTTCCAGCCACGGCGGAAAAAGTTGCAAATGCAATGCTTTTTCTAATAGCTGCGCCAATTGATATTTCTCATCTATCTGTTGCGCTTGCTGTAGATAAAAATGCGCATAATCGCCTTTTCCTAACCACCAATATAGGTAAGCAATGACGCTAAAAACACTCACTTCTGGTAGTGAGCAATAAATCTGGAGCCTTTCGAGAAAACGAATTACTTGCAGTATTTTCTTCTTATCTGGCACTTCTCGGCAAGCTGCATCGAGAAAATCCGTGATTTGCTCTTTTGAAATCCCCCGTATGCTAGAAAGCGGCGCATATACTGCATAGAGAATCACCTTATCGCGCACTTCTATATTCCGCAGTCCAATTATTAAGTGCTGGGCAATATCTGAGAAATTACTATTTTTATTCTCTCTGCACTTACTATTCTCTTTGTACTTACTATTACCATTTTTAGTTTCGAAAAACTGCGGAAGCATTTCCTCCCACAGCTTTTCTGCCACCACCGGCGGGCACTGCAGCGTAGCTACGTCTACTTTCTTAATCTGAGAATTATTCCCCGCATTCTGCCCAGCCGGCGAAAGTGGAAAATGGCTTAATGGTGCCGAACCGCCATAAATTAGTTCCATTCCGAGATTCCCAGCGCGCAGATCCGGAAAATTCGCCAGCTTTTGCGGAACTGCATCCGCAGACGAATCGAAAAGATATCCCCATTTTCGATAGTCGGTAAAAAATCCCCATATTCCTATTTTTAAGAAAGTATTATTTTGCTGGCGTTTTTGCTCTAGCTCTGCGCGCACTTGCCGCAACCTACGCTTAAGTGAAAAATTTTTTTGCATAGCTACGCTACTTTTTCCGTACCAAGCTATTACCGCAATATCGGCAGAAAAATCTATAAGCATCTGGGTGCTGCGCGTGGCTAACTGCGCAGCTGAAAGAGAATCATCGCTTGGAAATAACGACAACGCCCTGGCTTGATAAAACTTTTGCCCCGCCAGTGCAAATTCGGTATCTAATATTTTTCGTAAAGCAAGTACCACTATTTTTTGCTGCGGATAATATCCCAATAAGTGGGGTATGAGTAGCAGCGTATCCGCCAGATTATCCAGATGAAATTCTCTTTCCATAACGCCAGAATAATAGGGATATTAATGCCGTATTTTCTGAGAATGATTCCGCAGCCTTAAACTCACGCTCGCCCGATTGTGGACAAAATCGCCTATAGATTAGGCTAAAGGTATGGAAAAAATAATCACAGAGTTTCGCCAAGCAGTAGAAGAACATATATCTACCGAACTTTCTTCTCGTTCTTGGCTAGGTGATACGCCGGCACTTCCAGAACTAGATGATTTTCTTTTTCCTGCCCGCCAGCTTCTGAGCCAAGGAAAGCGCACGCGTGCACTATTCTTAGCCGCCGGTTGGGAGCTCTACACTGGAGATAGCACTTCTTTACCAGTACACGGCGGAGCCGCCTTAGAAATTTATCAAGCCTCTGCGCTGGTGCACGACGATATCGTGGATGCCGCTACTCGCCGCCGCGGTTTACCGACTGCACATATAAGTATGCAAAAGCAACATGAGAATTCTAATCTGCAGGGAGAAAGCCACACATACGGGAAAAAATCAGCACTTTTATTGGGAGATTTTCTACTTTCCCTCGCCGGATGTGCATTCGAAAAGGCCGAACACAACTCCCCTGCCGCTTTCGCTGCTGCCCGCCGCACTTTTCACGAAATGACGGCAGAAGTAGCCTATGGGCAGTACTTAGATAATCGCGCTGAATATACCCCGCTCGGAGCGGGAAATTCCGAAGCAATTACCCAAGCTCTGGCTGTGCTCTACCATAAATCTGCCCGCTACTCAGTAGAAATACCACTGCGCCTCGGAGCCCAATTAGCCGGAGCAGATGCAGAATTTCTCCAGCAAATTTCTAATTTAGGGATCCCTCTCGGGCAAGCTTTCCAGTTGCGTGACGATGCCCTCGGACTGTTTGGAAAAGACGCCGTCATGGGGAAAGTAGCAGGAGGAGATATTACCGAAGGAAAACGCACGGTACTGCTGGCAATGATTCGAGAAATGGCTGATTCAGATTCTCGCCGTATTATCGATAACTATCTAGGGACTCCCCTTCAAGAAAGCGATTTGGCAACTATACAAAGCATTGCCAAAGAATGTGGAGCTTATGCCTGCCACGAAGATTTAATTACTGAAAAAGAAATGGCCGCGGCACAGGAACTCGAAAAACTGCCCGCTGATTCGAAAATTCTTCGTTATTTATTGACGGCACTCGCCGGGCGAAAATTTTAGGAATTATTTTCGCTAAATTTCTCCTACATAATTTCTGGGAAAGCACCCCAGTTTTATTAGAGACCCGTAACTATTTCTAACTAAATTTTCCTAATTTAGGCGTAATTCACATATATTAATCCGCTATTTTCCAAAAAGGCTTTGCGACACACCTCAATATGAACTATTATCACTTTTGTAACATTCTAATCAAGAATATCAATTTTAACGGCTTGATTTTTTTCGGCGACTGTATGGAGGTTGGCCTTGTCTAAGAAATATGGTGTAAAAACGGGTACGGCATTAGCCACCGCTACACTGGTAGGAATAATGGGCGCAGTGGGCACCACCAGCGCCAACGCAGCTCCGGCGCCAGCAAATACGCAAGGAAATCTTGCTCTGCATAATAAAGCGCTTGGAACTTCTGTGCAGAAAGCCGCTCCTCGCACGACGTATAAAGTGCGCAGCGGCGATACCCTCTGGGGAATCTCCCACAAATTTGGCACTACGGTAGCAGCTATTGCTCAGGCAAATTCTCTGCGCAATGTGCACTTAATCTATCCGGGGCAGACGCTGATAATCCCTAATCAAAAAACTGCTCCCGCTCCGGCGCCCGCCGCTTCCGCTCCAGCTCCGCAAGCAGCTCCGAGCGCACCTGCTTCGGCTGCCAGTGCCAATAGCGTCTACACTGTAAAACACGGCGATACCCTCTGGGGAATCTCGCGGGCGCATGGGGTAACTATTCGTAGCATTACCGCTGCAAATCGTATATCCAATAGCTCCCTAATTTTCCCGGGGCAACGCCTCGTGATTCCGGATAAGAACGCGCCAGCAGCTACTACTCCAGCAGCTCCTGCTCCCGCTCCCGCCCCCGTGGCACCAGCTGCGCCTGCTCCGGCGCCAGCACCGGCACCGCAAGCAGCTCCGAGCGCACCTGCTCCAGTCGCTAGTAACGACACCGTCTACACCGTACAGCGCGGCGATACCCTCTGGGGAATTGCCCGGGCCCACGGCACCAGCGTCAACGCTTTGGTACAGCTAAATCGCATCGCCGATAGCTCCCATATTTACGTTGGACAGAAACTCACCATCTCCGGAACTTCTAGCAACGCCAGCGCTGCCACTCCGGCTGCACCGGCTAATCCAACCCAAAAGCAGCTCGTGACCAATAATTTCCCTGGCTACACCTATCCAGATGCCACGGTACAGGCCGCTAATGAGAATAAGAATGCGCTTATTAATTCGAGCGTGCCGAGCCGCGCAGAAGTACAGAGCATGATTGTGAGCACGGCTCAACAAATGGGCGTAGATCCGCGCTTAGCGTTGGCGCACGCTTTTGTGGAATCCGGATTCGACGCCACTGCCGTATCCCCTGCTAATGCTATTGGCACTATGCAGGTAATTCCCAGCTCTGGCGTTTGGGCCTCGCAGCTAGTGGGAAGAGATCTAAATCTGCTCAACCCCGCCGATAATATTACGGCTGGAATTGCGATTATTCGCTCGCTACAAAATAGCGCCAGCTCTTTAGAAGAAGGCATTGCTGGCTACTACCAGGGCTTGGGTGGCGTGCGCCGTTATGGCATGCGCTCCGACACTGTACAGTATGTAGCTAAAGTAAAAGCAGCGATGAACCGCTTTTAAAAGTTAGTATGCTTTTGAAAAAATGAATTATTGCATATAGACACGCGAGTCCGGCTGGCACTTCAGTCGGACTCGCTTCATTAGGTAGGCTAGATACGTGGAAATTGTAGATCCGCTATTAGGAAAAATAATTGCTGAGCGCTATTTAATAAAAGCCCGCATTGCCCGCGGAGGAATGGCCAGCGTATACCGCGCTCTCGACAACCGATTGAATCGAGAGGTGGCAATAAAATTTATCCATCCGCATCTGGCGGAGCAAGCCAATTTTACGCGCCGCTTTATTCAAGAAGCGCAAGCGGCTGCCTCTCTTTCCTCTCCCTATATAGTAAATATTCACGACCAAGGCATTGCGAATACTCCGGCCGGCGAACGCGCTTATCTCGTAATGGAACTGGTATCTGGCCCCACTTTACGCAGTGAATTACAGAAAAATGGATCTTTTAGCCTCGGGCAATGCTTGCAATTATTGAAGCAAATTTTGCTCGCCTTAGGGACTGCCCACAGCAGAGGAATTATTCACCGCGATGTGAAGCCAGAAAATATTCTCTTAACTAAACCGGTGGATAGCGGTGAAAACCGTTCTACTACCGACGCGCAAGTAAAAGTAGCAGATTTTGGGCTGGCGAAGGCGGCCAGTGATAGCGATTCTCTCCATACATCTTCCGTACTGGGGACGGTAGCCTATGTAGCACCGGAAATTATCGAAAAAGGAAAAATTACCCCAGCAGCCGATATATATGCCGCAGGTATTATGCTCTTTGAGATGCTTTCCGGAAAAACTCCCTATACTGGCGATTCTCCACTCACTATTGCCTGGGCTCATGTGAATAAGACTCTCCCTCGGCTGCATGAACAAGCCGATTGGATTCCGCCAGAAATCGATTCTTTGCTCGCGCTTTTCACTGCGAAAGACGCAGCTACCCGCCCGGCAGACGGGAACGCTGCCGCAGCTGCACTGGCCAATATTGCGCAAGGAATTCCGGAAGAAAAACTACTGCGCCGTATCCCGATATTTCCGCCGCGCATCCCCGCAGCTGCGGCAGATACGGAAGATGCTCCGGAGAATGCTACTCTACAGATTGATTCGAATGCCGCAGATTTCTCACCGGCCGCCACTCCTATATGGGAAGATGAACCTGCGCCGGCCAGCACGGCCACCGGCGTATTGCCAGCAGATTTTTATCCTGATGCTGCCGCCAACGCAAATTCTGCTGCGGCGGATTCGCCAGAACTAAATTCCACAAAAACCAAGAAGGCTAAAACTCCGGCGCGAATACGCCGCCCCTTTTTGATTCTGCTTATCGGCCTAATTCTCACCGCTCTCACCGGGGCAGCTTGTTGGTGGTTTTTAGCAGGCCCGGGGATGCGGATAAAGGTACCGGAAATAACTAATTTAAGCGCACCCGCAGCACAGGAGACACTGGAAAAAGCTGGATTCAAAGTGGAAGTGAAATCAGAATTTTCGGATAATATCGCTGCTGACCACGCTACTCGTACCGACCCGGCCGGCGGGAAAAAAGCTAGCCCGCGGAAACCTTTACTACTCTATATTTCCAAAGGAGTAGAACAGCTAGAAGTGCCCGATGTGATTGGGTTGAGCAAAGACGAAGCCGTCAAAAAACTTAAAGAGGCGCGCTTCCAGCCAGAAATCACCGAAGGCTGGTCAGATTCCATACCAAAAGATAGCGTGGCAGCTCAAACTCCCCAAGGTGGCAAGATAGTAGCGCACGATTCGCCGGTCACTATCGCTATTTCTAAAGGAAAAGAACCCTTGACCGTGCCAGATTTACAAGGAAAATCGCGTGCAGATGCCGAAGCGGCTCTCACTAAGATGGGTTTGAGTGCTTCCTATACGGAAGAGTATTCCGATAGCGCGGCGAAGGGGCAAATCATCGCCCAAAATGTGGCAGCCGGGCAGACTCTCTATCGGGGAGATGTAATAGCTTTAGTGGTTTCGAAAGGTCCGCACCCCATTGCCGTACCTTCAGTGGTGGGAATGGCGGAAGAAAGTGCAAAACGCACCTTAGAGAACGCCGGATTCCACGTAGAGCGGGAAGCCTACTGGGGAGGCTTCCTGGGGCAAGTACGCTTCCAGAGTCCAGCCGGTGGAGAAATGGCTCAACCCGGCACTACAGTGGTAATTAAAGTAGTCTAAACGCAGCTTCTAGCTATCCAATTTCTAAGGGCTAATTTCTAAGGGCTAGCTAAAGAAATCTAATTGTTTGGCTGAGAAAATTCCCGAAATATCTCTGCCACCCGAAAAGCAGTTTCTAAAGATTGCCGGCGATTCAACCGTGGATCTACCAGCGCCTCGTAACGAGTAGCGAGGATATCTTCATCTATTTTTTCTGCTCCACCCAATACTTCTGTCACGTCGTCACTAGTGAGCTCAATATGAATGCCACCCGGCACTGTACCCAGCTGAAAATGTATCTGGAAGAAACGATAGAGTTCTTCCCAGATATCTTGCATCCGCCGCGTCTTATAACCATTACAGGCGGAAATCGTATTGCCGTGCATCGGATCGCTTATCCAAGTGACCACTTTCCCTTCTCGCTGCACCGCTTCAATGAGGGGCGGTAGCAGGGCAGATATCTTCTTCGCTCCGAGGCGCATAATTAGGCTGAGACGACCGGGCTGATTCTGCGGATTCAATTTTTCAATTAAAGCCAGCACTTCTTCTACCTGTGCCTTAGGCCCAATTTTTACGCCTATGGGATTCGAAATCTGGGAAAGCATCTCCACGTGTGCTTCGTTTATATTGCGGGTACGCTCCCCTATCCAGAGAAAATGGGCACCAAAATTATAAAGTTGATCTTTTTCCTCTCCACTGCGGGTAAGTGCTTCCTCATAACGAAGTAACAGCGCCTCGTGTGCAGAATAAAAATTACTTTCGGGTGGCGAAAGCTGGGCTCTCTCGGGATATTGACGAAGATACTCCGCAATTTCCGCCATTAAATGCTGGTAGCGGCTATAGAGCGGATCGCTAGCCGAATTACCGGCCGGTAAAAAAGAGTAGTGCCAGTCTGGAAGCGGTTCGCCCGCAAAACTGTGAATAAAATGCAAAGTTTTTGCCGCATGCCGATAGGCTTCCAGCAGACGTTCCGGATCGAAGCTGCGCGAAGCCCGCGTAAAAGCAAAACCATTTACGGCATCGCCCCGATAGGACGGCAGTTCTATTCCATCTTGGATTTCCGTAGGAAGCGAACGCGGCTTTGCATATTGCCCCGCAATTCTTCCTACCTTCACCACTGGCAAAGAAGTGCCGATATTCAGCACCAAGGCCATCTGCTGTAGCGTCTGTAACTTAGCTCGGATGCGCGCCGGCGAAGAATCCACAAAAGTTTCTGCACAGTCGCCCCCTTGTAGCAGAAAAACTTCCCCCCTTCCGCTTGCGGCAATTAAAGAAGTTAATTCATCGATCTCTGCCTGGGCAACTAAAGGAGGTAAATTATGAATCTCCGTAATTACTTTTTCTAAAGCAGCAGAATCGGCATATTGAGGCTGTTGGCGGGCAGGAAAATTATGCCAAGCTGTATTACTAGCCATGCATCACTCTCATTTTTCGACCTTATTCACAGCAACATCCGCTGAGCAATAATTCTCACCCAGCGGATGTGCCATTAATATAAACTTGCCCGGAAACGCCGATTTCCCTTACGGAACTTCCACTGGCTTCGGCTCCCAAGGCTGGCCAATTTCTTCCATCAACTCTTTAAACCAAGACTGATTTACATCAAATGGTTTTGCCCCAGCTATCCGCTTGAAATCGATGGCGGAGAGCGAACCAAGATTTTCTTCGTCTTCTCCAATTAGCCCTGATTTCCCAGCCAAAGCGCACTCTACTGCTTTCGCAGCTACTGCAGCAATCAACTCTAGATCATAAGCGTTAGAATGAGCGGAACGTGAGAAGTATCCAGATTTCTGCACCATCACTTTTTCTGCTCCAATGCTGAGCGCAAAGCGATTAGCGAACCACGCACCTGGATTAATAGTATCTAGCTTGACGTGCCCGAACGGATCACGCTCTACTTCGACACCTTCTTCCAGCATTTCCTCAATAATCTCGGCTACTCCAGCTCCTTCAGAAAGGAAGATATTTACATTCCCAATTTCGTCCATAATTGCCCGCAGCCGGGAAGCTTCCGTATCTAAATCAAAAGTGATTTCCGGAAGATAGAGAGCATGTACATCCCACCGCTCCTTCATCAAACCCGCAGAAGGCAAGAATTGCTGCTCTTTCACCCAATTATGATAATCAGCAGTGCCTTGTGCCGCTAGATATCCGCAGTTGCGCCCCATTATTTCGTGAATAATGAGCATACGCGGATTAGAACGATGCTCCCCGATAATATTTTGCGCATAGCGAGATACTTGCTCAGCTGCCGTGCGTGCACCTAAAGACTGCTTAATTGGCACAATATCGTTATCGATGGTCTTCGGTAAGCCTACTACCGTCAACTCGTAGCCATTCT
>NZ_CAMXYE010000030.1 GCF_947253055.1 uncultured Arcanobacterium sp.
CGGGGCCTACCCAACCAGCAAAAGCGGGATAGTGGCCAGATCCTCCACCCACAACAACAGCTACCTCACCACGCGGGCTTTCAGTAGCGCGCACTACACCTCCATGTACCAGCTGTACATGATTAGGAAAAGCAGCCGTAAAACCTTTCAAGGAATCGGCAGCAAATTCTTCGGGGTTATTTACTAAAAATGTCATTTCCTGCTCCATTGCTTATGACGATAAAAATCGATTACTTAACAGTGTAACTAGAAAGTCGAGGTGTCTATAACGGGGCACCCCCATAACACCATAAAACCTCCGCTATATCCTATATGATATAGCTTGTTTAGATGTGGCGCAAGACGCAAAAAACCAAATAAAAACCACGGACCCACTAGTAAGAAATCATTTTTATAAAAACTGCTTGGGTAAACCGAGCTACCTAGTTACTGCTGGTAGATTCAATTATTTTATTGCTAGCAGTGGATCTATTTAGCACATTTAAAAGGTGATTCGTCATTGCGTTTCGAATTTGCTCTACATCTCCGTCTTTAAAAACGTCGAGTATTTGCTGGTGTTCTGCTACCGCTATGAGTGTATCGGAAGATTTAGTCAATAAATTTTGCCTGATGCGGTGGATATTAAATGAAAGATTATCGGCAGTTTTTTCTATGTAGCTATTTTCGCAGTATTGCAAAATCGTAGGGTGGAAATTCCAATCAGCGGAAAAGTAGGGAATTAAATTTTCTACTAAGAGGCTCAGGGGCTCCTGGGCGGGCAATTGCCTTAATCTAAATTTTTGAATACAGGGGCAGGTTCCATTCTGGGAGCCTGCTCCCTTTTATTTATTCTTTCTAATTTTGCTACTTAGCTTGCTTATATTGCAGCTTTAATAGATATGAATATAGACCTTGCCCTGGCGTAGGCTTAGGTCCTAAAAGCGTGGCACTATCCGCAAAATATCTGGAATACCTCTACTCGGTGGTTGAAAGTGGCATAATAAACACTTGTGTAGTTAGATACACGCAATATTGAAAAGAGAAAGTATGGCTAAAAACAAAACAGAATCTTCACCGCAGGCCGCTACGAGCGTTCGAGAGCTCACGCTGCGGGCAGTAATAATTGGCGGATTAATTACCCTAGTATTTACCGCTGCAAATACTTATTTAGGATTAAAAGTAGGGCTTACCTTTGCCACTTCTATCCCCGCCGCCGTTATTTCTATGGCTGTGCTGCGAAAATTTGCTGGGCATACGGTAGTAGAAAATAACATCGTGCAGACCATCGCTTCAGCTGCCGGCACGCTTTCCGCAATTATTTTCGTGCTTCCCGGTCTAGTAATGATCGGTTGGTGGAGTGGATTTTCGTATTGGACCACCATGTTTGTCTGTGCCATTGGCGGTACTTTGGGCGTCATGTATTCCATACCGTTGCGCCGGGCCTTGGTGACGGGTTCTGATTTGCCTTACCCAGAAGGAGTAGCGGCCGCTGAGGTACTAAAGGTAGGCGATGAAACTGGCTCGGCAGAAGAGAATAAACGCGGCTTAAAAATAATTATCGTCGGTTCTCTTACTTCCGCGGGCTATGCTTTAGCTACTGCTTTTAAAGCCGTAGCTGGTTCGCTTTCCGCTGCTTTCCGTATTGGGGGGAGCGGCACTATGGCCGGCGCTTCGCTTTCCCTCGCTTTAGTCGGGGTCGGGCACCTAGTAGGCCCGGCAGTGGGTATTGCCATGGTCGTCGGTTTAGTGATTTCTTATGGTGCTTTGCTCCCCATTTTTACCGCCGGCGAAGCCGCAAATGCCGATTCTTTGCTGGATTTTGTCGGTACCGTATTTCAGCATGATGTGCGCTTCGTGGGCGCAGGAGCAATGGCTATAGCTGCTATTTGGACTTTAATTAAAATTATTGGCCCTATCGTAAGTGGAATGAAAGAATCTCTCGCTTCCTCCCGTAAACGGGAAGAAGGGGAGACGGTGCCACTCACGGAGCAAGATATTCCGTTCAAGATCGTCTTGCTCGTGACGCTGCTCTCGATGATTCCAATCGGTTTCTTGCTGTGGAATTTCCTGCATTCTTCACCAATAAGCCATCACACGGCGATACTGCTTATTTCCTCTATTCTTTTCGTGCTGCTGGCGGGCTTAATAATTGCCGGTATTTGCGGTTATATGGCCGGTCTAATCGGAGCTTCCAACTCTCCAATTTCGGGAGTAGGAATTATCGTAGTAATTGCTTGCGCGCTCCTCGCGCTATTGGTGACGGGGAGTGAGAAAGATGTAAATCCCACGGCTCTCGTGGCTTATACTCTCTTCACCACTGCTATCGTATTTGGAATTGCCACAATTTCTAACGACAATCTGCAAGATTTGAAAACTGGACAGCTGGTAGGAGCTACTCCTTGGAAGCAGCAGGTGGCTCTGGTAATTGGGGTAGTCTTCGGCTCTTTGATTATTCCGCCGATTCTGCAGCTCATGCTCACGGCTTTTGGATTCCAAGGCATGGAAGGGGCGGGCCCTGATGCCTTGGCTGCGCCGCAGGCGGCCCTGCTTTCTTCGGTAGCTCAGGGAATATTTGGTGGTAACCTCAACTGGGCACATATTGGCTTAGGTGCTCTTATCGGTATGGGGGTAGTAGCCATAAACGAGGTACTTATTCGTACCACTAAATACTCTTTACCTCCTTTAGCGGTAGGCATGGGTATGTATCTGCCTTTCAGCTTGACCATTATGGTGCCGCTCGGGGCGTTAATCGGCTATATCTACAATAAGCGGGCAGATAAGCAGAGCAATCCAGCGCAATCGAAGCGTTTGGGAGTACTGCTTGCCACTGGCCTTATCGTAGGTGAATCGCTTTTTGGAGTATTAAACGCCGGTATTATCGGGGCTACGGCGAATCCAGATGCGCTGGCAATTATGCCAGAAAGCTTTGCGGGAGCCGCTATTCCGCTCGGCGTAATCGTATTTATAGGTACGCTGATTCTTAGCTACCGGTGGGTAGAAAAGAAATCGCAGGAAGTGAAGTAGTGCTTCGCCTTTAATTATCTGTAAATAATTTGGGAGCAGACGGCCAGTCTGCTCCCAAATTGCTAAATAAGTGCTTTTATCGAGTATAGAGCGTAAAGCGGTAATTAATTCCTTTTTTTGATTGCCGCCAAGTGGGCCTAGCAAGATTCTCTGCCGGAGGATCTTGGTAGTATATTTCCCACGCAGCGTCGATCTTTGGCGCGAAGGTATCAGCTTCCGGCACCGCAATATCAATATCGGTCACCGCCAAGATATCTGCTTGTGCCAGCGCGTGCTTATAGAGAGAAGCCCCGCCAATTATCCAGCTGAGATTCAAAGGATTGTTATCTGGCGTATCACCAATCTGCCCAGTAACTGCACTAGCGGCTTTGATAGCGCTTGCTAAATCGGGACATACGTGCGCGCCCTCTGCCTTATAGTCACTTTGCCGCGTGACTACAAAATTTGTTCGCTGCGGGAGTGGGCGAAATTTATCGCCCAAGGATTCCCACGTCCGCCGCCCCATAATTACGGGATGGCCGATTGTGAGCTGTTTAAAAATCTGCATATCTTCAGGAACTCGCCACGGAATAGTGCCCGATTTCCCGATAGCTCCAGATTTTCCCTGCGCCCAAATCATTCCCAGCATTATACGGCCACCGGAGCTTTAATAGCGGGATGATGCTGGTAGCCTTCGGAAGCGCGAATATCGTCCATCTGATAGGAAAAAATTGAAGGCGCCTTCTTTAGCTCTAGCTTCGGGAAAGGATAAGGAGTGCGCGAAATCTGCTCTTTTACCTGTTCAATATGGTTAGTGTAGATATGGCAATCGCCTCCCGTCCACACAAATTCACCTACTTCTAAATCGCACTGTTGCGCCACCATATGCGTGAGCAAAGAGTAGGAAGCTATATTGAAGGGCACTCCTAAGAAAAGATCAGCAGAACGTTGATAGAGCTGGCAAGAAAGCTTTCCATCTGCCACATAGAATTGGAAAAATGCGTGGCAGGGCATAAGCGCCATTTTTTCTAGTTCGGCTACATTCCAAGCAGATACGATAATGCGGCGCGAATCGGGATTAGCGCGCAGCGTATCTATTACTTGCTGGATTTGGTCAATATGTGCACCATTTGGAGCTGGCCAAGAACGCCACTGATAGCCGTATACCGGGCCTAAATCGCCGTTTTCGTCTGCCCATTCATCCCAAATAGTGATTCCCTGCTCTTGCAGCCAGCGGATATTAGTGTCTCCGCGCAGAAACCACAGCAATTCCCCTTTTACTGCTTTCATTGCGACGAATTTAGTGGTGATACGCGGGAAACCCTCCGTCGCTAAATTGTAGCGGAGTTGCTTTCCAAACAGAGAGAGGGTACCGGTGCCAGTGCGGTCGCCTTTCGTAGCTCCATTTTCTAGTACTTCAGCTAGAAGGTCTTCATACTGTCTATTAATTATCGCCATAGTTCTATCCTAGAGGAGATAAGTATTTAGTTGCTTAAGATGTGCATAATCAGATCTTTATCATTTTCGAGTATCTGCGGGGCGTAGCTTAAAATTTTCTTCTCAATTAGGGGCCCGAAGAAAGGATCACTCGCTTTTAGAGTTCCGCTATAGATGATTTTACTCCCAGGTGCAGCGGGAAGAGCTACTCCCGCTAAAGTTATTTTGAGTGGCGCTCCCTGGATATCGATTCGGTAATCCATATCCATTTTTGCGTAGTCACTATCGGTGTGGAATACGGCGGTGAGGTTAATATCGGCTCCGCGCGGAAGTAAATTTCTTGCCAAACCGGGTAGCCGAGTATTTTCAATATGCACCGCGAAGGTAATCTCCGTATCGGGAAGACCATTGCCAGGAATATCTGCAGCGGTGCTGGTAGCGGCGCCCAGAGCAGAGCTCTCCTGCAATTCATAGGAAGTGAGCGCCAGTTTTTCAGCGCGGGCGGCAAAAAGTGCCCGGCTCTTTAGTACTGGACATAACTGGGATAGTTCTGCTGTAAAAGTCATCTCATATCTAAAATCCATACTCCTATTAAATCGAAAAACCGTCTATCCTGAAAGTGTGCCTACTATGACAAAAATTTTAGAGCGCGCTGGGCGTCTCAATGCGGGAGAGCGGGAACGCTTACATTTACTTATTGGAGATTGGTCTACCATTGCCGATATCTCTTTTTCGGATCTATTGCTCTATGTGGAGACTTCTGCTGGTTATGTAATAGGAGCCCACTCGCGCCCAGCTACAGCAGCCACCATTATCGAAGCTGATATCGTGGGCGACCGTGCTGCCCGCATAGATTTACCCAATATCGAGCAGGCGTGCCGCGATAAAAATATATTTCGGCAAAATCGCGACGGGGTGCTCCACACCTATATTCCAGTAGTTTATGAGGGGTCTATAATAGCGGTAATGCAGGTAGTAACGGCAGAAGTGCCGGATAGAGTACCTTCGCAGCGCCACGAAAACTATGAAGAAATTTCTCAGACGTTGTTTCATATGGTGGCGAGTGGAGAATTTCCTTTTAGCGGCGTCCCTTTAGGGGTGCGGCGAGGTGCGCCTCGGGTATCAGACGGCGTAATCCATTTAGATTCAGAAGGGGTAGTAATCTATGCGAGCCCGAACTCGGTATCGCATTTTCGGCGGCTTGGCGAAGAAAAGCCGCTCGCGGGGCGAGTGTTGGCTGAAGTGGTCACGGGGCATTTGGAAGAGTATGCAGTGCCGGACGAATCTTTGCCCTTGGTGCTAACTGGGAAAGCGGCTTGGAACTCGGAAATTACTACGCACGGCGTCACTATTTCAGTGCGCAGTGTGCCACTCTTAGAAAACGGAAAAAGACTGGGCGCAATTGTGATGAGCCGCGATGTCACGGAGCTACGCCGGCAAGAGCAGCAACTTCTTTCCAAAGATGCCACTATTCGGGAGATAAATCATCGGGTAAAGAACAATCTGCAGACAGTTTCGGCGCTGTTGCGTCTGCAGGGAAGGCGGGCTTCCAATGCGGAAATTAAAGAAGCACTCGGGCAGGCCCAACGCCGCGTAGAGATGATTGCCCTAGTGCATGAGGGGCTTTCCCAGACGGTAGACGAAGTGGTGGAATTTGATTCTGTATTCGGTTCCCTGCTGCGCATGGTGCGTGATATTGCGGTCACTTCTAATAACGATGTGAATATTGATTTTACGGGTAGTTTTGGGAAAGTGCGGGCCGAGCAAGCTACTGCGCTGGCGATGGTGCTAAATGAAATAATTTCTAACGCGATAGAGCACGGGCTTTCTGCAGGCGGTGAGATTCAGGTGCGGGCAACCCGCACAGACAATCTTCTTCATCTGGAGGTGCAGGATAACGGGGTAGGAATCGGCGATAAAATGCCCGGAGATGGCCTCGGGACGAAAATCGTTAAGACTCTGGTGAACCACGAACTAGATGGCAGGATTAGCTGGGAAAATGCTCCAGAGGGGGGCACGCTCGTAAAAACTACTATGCGTTTGCGCTAAATAGTAGAGGTGAGCGGGGCACTAGCCGACGCGGCGGGTGTGCACATTGCGGCGGCGAATAGCCCGCCGTTCGTCTTCGGACATTCCACCCCAAACTCCGGCATCTTGGCTGGTATCTAAAGCCCATTTTAAGCAAATATCTAGTACAGAGCAGTTGCGGCATATCTGCTTAGCTTTCTCTGCCTGCGCTAAAGCAGGACGCGAAGAACCGATAGGAAAAAATAATTCCGGATCTTCATTTAAACAAGCTGCTCTGTGGCGCCAATCCATTATTTGCCTCTGCCTCCGAGTATGGAATCGATTTTATTTACCGGATATGCTCTTACATACCTTCGTGAACTACAACTAATAACTTTTGCAGGTTTGCGGGTGCTAGTAAAGAGGTAAAACTGTGATTCTTAACAGTTGTGCTAGAAATAGCTCACACTAGAAATAATTGGGTGATTTTTCTGCCGCCTACCCATAGGTAAATCTTTTCGCAATAATAGGAACTGTGAAAGAAAATCTGGATTTCGCGGCGGCGCAGCGACGGTGGCAAGAATTAGCTCCTCTGCTGGAGCACGCCCAAGCGGCATACCATCTAACGGGAGAGCCGATTATGGTGGATGCAAAATATGATTCACTCATGTACGAGATGCGGCATCTGGAAGACAAATTTCCGCAGCTCTGGTCGGTAAATTCTCCTACTATGCGAGTTGGGGCGAAGCCAACTGGGCCGGAGAGCATTCCGCGGAAGCACCGAATGCAGATGTATTCTTTACAAGATGTATTTTCCCGTGCGGAGCTGCGGACCCGCTTAGAGAGCTTAGAAAAAGAAATACCTGGCCGCCCCGAGTTTACTTTAGAAGTAAAGATAGATGGTTTGGCGCTAAATCTTACCTATGAAAAAGGAATACTCACCACTGCTGCCACGCGCGGAGATGGAGTGACCGGGGAAGACGTGACGCAGAATGCTTTAGCTATTTCCGCTATTCCGCATCGCCTGCGGGGAGAAGTGCCAGATATTCTGGAAGTGCGGGGCGAAGTATTTTTTCCGGTAGCTGCTTTTAATGAGTTTAATGCACGAGTAGCACAGCGCAATCAGCTTATTGACGAGCGCAATCAGCAAATAAAAGCTGAAAATGAGCGGATAAAGCGGGAAAATAAAAAAATTGCGCAGCAGAATGAATTATTGCCGGAAAAAGATCGCTTACCACTTTTGGCCATAAAGCGGCGGGAGGCAAAATTAAAAACTTTCGTAAATCCGCGTAACGCTGCCTCTGGGTCACTGCGGCAGGAAGATACCACTGGTTTTGCTTTACGCTCTTTAGATTTTATTGCCCATGGCATCGGGGCAGTGGTAGGGCCGCCTCCGGAAATAGAGAAATACCTGCAGAAACAGAGCAGTATTTATGAGTTATTTTCCAAGTGGGGGCTGCCTACTTCTTCCGAAACTGTGTTGGCGCATTCTGAAGCAGAGATTGAGCGCTATTTAGATAAATACGCACAGGCGCGAAATTCTTTACGCCATGAATTTGACGGCGTAGTTATTAAAGTAAATAGCTACGCACAGCAGCAAAAAATTGGATTTACCAGCCGGGTGCCGCGTTGGGCCCTAGCCTACAAATTCCCTCCTATGGAGGTGGAAACTCGTCTACTTGATATTCAAGTGCAGGTAGGGAGAACCGGGCGCGTCACTCCTTATGCAATTATGACGCCGGTAATGGTAGATGGCTCGACTGTAGCGCAAGCAACTTTGCATAATCCGCAAGAGGTAGCGCGCAAAGGGATATTAATTGGCGATACGGTAATCGTGCGGAAAGCTGGAGATATAATTCCGGAAATAATAGGGCCAATTTTGGCCGAGCGCGACGGTACAGAAAAAGCTTTTATTATGCCAGATACGTGCCCCGCTTGCGGTGCGTCGGTGCGGCCAGCGAAAGCGGGAGATGTAGATCTGCGCTGTGAAAATACGCGTTCTTGCCCCGCGCAGCTTACGCAGCGGATAGCTCATATTGGCGGGCGGGGAGCGCTCGATATTGAAGGTTTGGGAGAAAAGACGGCGCTTTGGATAGCTGATCCGGATAGGTACCGGCGCGATGCGTTAGTTGCGCTAGCAACCGGGCATAAAATCTTCCTCGAAACTTCTCGAGCAGATAGTAGCTATTTGCAATTTTCTGCTGCAGAGCTACAGGAGTTGGGGATTATCGATAAAAGAGGAGTATTTAAATATCCGGAAGAGATAATTCCGCCCGCACTTATTTCCCAGTTAGGATTGCCGGAGCCGCAGCAACCAGTGCTTGATTCCGAAGCGGAGCTTTTTGCTCTTAACGCCGAAAAAGTGAAAGAAGTGCGAATCTGGCAAGAGTTGCGGATAAATGGCGAGCCGAGTGGAGATTACCTCTATGCGCGTGCTGCCTGGATAAGCGACGCTAAGGAGGGTCAAGCGGCGCTACATCCCACTAAGAATACGGAGAAATTATTCGGCGAATTAGAGAAAGCTAAAAGTAAAGAGTTCTGGCGCAAACTAGTGGCACTTAATATTCGCCACGTCGGGCCGGTAGCCGCGCGGGCTCTCGCGAGCCGTTTCGGTTCTTTAGACGCTATTAAAGAAGCCGATATTGCGGAAGTGGCCGAAGTAGAAGGAGTCGGAGAAATAATTGCTTCTTCGTTAAAAGAGTGGCTAGAAGTGGATTGGCATCAAAATATAGTGCAACAGTGGGAAGCGGCGGGCGTAGTATTTGCGGATAAGGCGGAGACTGCAGAATCTGCTAGCGATGCTCCCGGCATTTTATCTGGAATGACGGTGGTGGCCACCGGATCTCTAGAGCATTTCACTCGGCAAGGGGTACAGGAAGAGATTCGGCGGCGCGGTGGAAAAGCTGCTTCCTCGGTATCAAAAAACACTACTTTTGTAGTGGCCGGGGCTAAAGCAGGTAGTAAAGCCCAAAAAGCGGCAGATCTCGGAATCCCGATTCTGAGCGAAGCGGAATTTTTAGAATTTTTACAGGGCGCACGCGGCCTCATCGAGTAGATGCGACTGCGCCAAGGAGCTGTTGCCACATTAGGGAGAGTGGCTGAATCAGTCAAGAGAATTAGTTAGTAGGCATATTTGCTAGTTGGTAGTTTTACTAGCTTGCCTTTGCGCGTGCCTTAGAGAAGTGGACCTAAGGGGCGGAGTACCCGTTCTGCTAGCCGTGCCCAATTAGAGCGCTCTTCCCAAATCTCTTGGGTTAATTCTGAAGCATTAGTCAAATCGCGTCGGAAGATTTCTTCCATAGCTGCGGCCATATCGGATGAAAATATATTCATATTTATTTCAAAATTACCGGCCATCGAAAGGCGGTCGATATTAGTGGTACCCACGGTAGACCAGATTCCGTCTGCCGTCATTGTCTTAGCGTGAATCATGGCGTCGTGATAAAGGAAGATACGCACTCCATGTTCCAGGAGTTCGCTATAGTGCGGTTTGCCTACCCAGTCTGCCACAATATGGTTGGAGTACTCCGGAATCAGAATTCTCACATCTACTCCGCGCTGCGCAGCCTGAATTAAAGCCATACGAAGGCCTTGATCAGGAATAAAATATCCCATCGTTATCCATACGCGTTTGGCGGCGCGATCAATCGACTCTAAATAGGAGGCCCGCACCGGATGCGAATTAAAGGCAGGAGTATTCACAATCGCCCGTAAATCTGGGTTCCAATCAGGGCTATTGCGGTCAAGTAGCGGAGTTTGCTTTTCACTATGGTAGAGATTCCACATATCCACAAAAGCGTTTTCCAGCTCCCACACCTGGGGGCCGGTGATCTTTATATGCGTATCTCGCCAGTGTTGGGCATAAAGTTTACCGATATTATATCCGCCTACATAGCCGACCTTGCCGTCTGCCGTCAAAATTTTGCGATGGTCGCGCCCTTTTTGGCGTGCCTGCCCGGTCAAAATTCCGGGGCGGATAAGTGGAAAGTTAATTACTTGTATGCAAGGGTGCGGCGGATAGGTGGTAATAGTAGGTGGCTGATTTAGATTTCCCCAAGAATCTTGAATAATAAATACTTTCACTCCGCGTTCCGCAGCGCGAATCAGCGCCTCCCGAAAAGCAAAACCGACCGGATCGGCCTTAATAATAAAGGTTTCAAAATATATGTACTCTTGGGCGCTCTCAATAGTTTCCAACATAGAATCGTACAGGCGCATCCCGTCGGTATAGATAGTCACTTGGCAATCTGAAATTTGTACCTCTAACGGGGGGCTCGCCGGGAATTTTCCACTCTGTGGGTTGCGCCGTTTCCGGTGCTCATCTACGGCGGTGACGGCAGCAATTGCAGTAAGTTGTGCTCCGAAAGTACCGAGAGCTCCATATTTAATTACTGATTTTAGAGTCTTTTTTCCGATTCTGCGCCTCGCATTCATAGTTACTATTTTAATCAAAAAGTTTTTTTCACAAAGTGCTGGTAAAAGTGAGTAATTATCCACCCGTTCGCATTGCGCCAAATTTAGGCACTACAATAAAGGTATGTCGACATTTTCTAGAGAAGAGGTAGTCCGAGTGGCTGACCTCGCGCGTATTTCTTTAACAGAAGCGGAAGTAGATCAGTTTACGGCAGAACTAGCCGTGATAGCTGATGCTATGGCAAAAGTATCCGAAGTGGCTGCCCCCGATATTCCCGCTACTTCTCACCCTATTCCTCTCACCAATGTGTGGCGAGAAGATGAAATAGGAGAAGGAATAAATCTGCCGGAAGTTTTGGAGATGGCTCCAGCGGTAGAAGACGGAAAGTTTGCCGTGCCGCAGATTTTGGGAGAGGAATAGCAGATGGAGATAGTGAAAAAAACCGCGCGGGAATTAGCTGAACTTATCCGCGCTGGAGAGCTGAGCTCTGTAGAAGTTACGCAAGCATTCTTAGCACGTATAGAGAAATTAGATACCCAGTTGCACGCTTTTCTCTTTGTAGATAAAGAGGGCGCGCTCGCGGCGGCAAAAGCAGTAGATGCCGATTTAGCGGCGGGGAAAGAGCTGCCGCCTTATGCGGGAGTGCCGATTGCGATAAAAGATAATATCTGCCAGCGGGGAATCCCCACCACTTGTGGTTCTGCCATGTTGGAAGGGTGGAAGGCTCCTTATGATGCCACCGTAGTGCGCAATATTAAAGCTGCACGTCTCCCCATTCTCGGGCATACTAATATGGATGAATTCGCGATGGGGTCTTCTACCGAGCATTCTGCTTTCGGCCCTACTCGCAACCCGTGGGATCTGAACCGTATTCCCGGTGGTTCTGGCGGTGGAAGTGCAGCAGCAGTAGCTGCGTATTTAGCTCCCTGGGCGCTAGGTTCCGATACTGGCGGTTCAATTCGCCAGCCCGGGGCAGTTACTGGGACGGTCGGAGCTAAACCGACCTATGGAGCTATCTCGCGTTATGGCTTAATTGCGATGGCTTCTTCTTTAGATCAAATCGGCCCCGTGGCGCGTACGGTAGAAGATGCGGCAATTCTGCAAACTCTCGTAGGCGGTCATGATCCGCTTGATTCCACTTCGCTTCCGGATACGGATGTGGATTTACCAGCCGCTGCCCAGAAAGGTAAGCCGGCGGATTTACATGGATGCAAGATTGGCATAGTTAAAGAAACTTTAGCTGCCGGCTATGGAGAAGGTGTACTGGAGGTATTCTCCAATACTTTAGATTCTCTGCGGGAGCGGGGAGCAGAAATCGTGGAGATTTCCTGCCCCTCTTTTGAATACGCTTTAGCGGCTTACTACTTGATTATGCCGGCGGAAGCCTCTTCTAATTTGGCGCGTTTCGATGGAGTGCGTTACGGCAACCGGGTAGAGCCAACGAGTGGTCCAGTGACGGCAGAAACGATGATGCGGGCTACGCGCGAAGCAAAATTCGGGGTAGAAGTAAAACGGCGCATTATTCTCGGCACGCATGTGCTTTCCGCTGGTTTCTACGATTCTTACTACGGTTCGGCGCAAAAAGTGCGTACCTTGGTGCAGCGCGATTTGGCAGCAGCTTTTTCAAAAGTTGCGGTGTTGATGTCGCCTACTGCGCCCACCGTCGCTTTCCGCTTCGGTGAAAATATCAACGATCCGATGAAGATGTACTTAAACGATATGACTACCATTCCGGCTAATTTGGCAGGGGTTCCTGCTATGACTATTCCAGCTGGCTTGGTGGACGGTTTGCCGGTAGGAGTGCAAGTGATGGCACCAGCCCACGCAGATGCCTCCATGTATGAGTATGCGGCAGCGGTAGAGGCGCTTGCGCCGACCGCAGCGAGTGAATGCCCGGTAGCTATGGGAGAGGAAAAGTAAATGGATGAACTTATGGATTACTCCGAGGTAGTAGCACAGTTTGATCCGGTGTTGGGTCTGGAAATTCACGTCGAACTTGGTACTAAGACGAAAATGTTTGATAGTGCTCCCAATGCTTTCGGCGGAGAAGCCAATACGCATACCACCCCAGTTTCATTGGGTTTACCCGGGGCATTGCCGGTAGTTAATAAAAAGGCGATTGAGTATGCGATTCGGCTCGGTTTGGCACTGAATTGTAATATTGCGGAGAGCTGCCGTTTTGCACGGAAGAATTATTTTTACCCAGATTTGTGTAAGAATTTTCAGACCTCGCAGTCCGATGAGCCCATTGCCTACGACGGATACTTAGATATCGAGTTAGACGATGGCGATATATTCCGGGTAGAAATTGAAAGAGCGCACGTGGAAGAAGACGCCGGTAAAAATACCCATATCGGTGGCAGTGGCCGTATTCAGGGAGCTGCCTATTCGCTGGTAGATTACAACCGTGCCGGCGTGCCTTTGGTGGAAATCGTGACACGCCCGATTGAGGGAGCTGGGGCGCGCGCTCCAGAAGTTGCGGCGAAGTATGTACAGACGGTGCGGGATATTGCGAAAGCCATTGGAGTTTCGCAGGCGCGTATGGAACGCGGTAATGTGCGGGCGGATGTAAATGTATCTTTACGTCCGGATCCGAATGCTCCTTTAGGTACGCGGACGGAGACGAAAAACGTCAATTCTTTCCGGGCTATTGCCGGTGCGGTGGAGTACGAGATGCGCCGGCAAGCAGTCATATTGGCACGGGGAGAAAAAGTGCTGCAAGAGACTCGGCACTGGCAAGAAAGTAATTTCACTACGCTCCCAGGTAGACCGAAATCGGACGCGGAAGATTATCGGTATTTCCCAGAACCAGATTTAGTACCTCTTGCTCCGGCGCGGGAATGGGTAGCCGAAATAAAAGCTTCCCTGCCAGAATTACCAGCCGTTAAACGCCGGCGGTTACGGGAAGAGTGGGGAGTTTCTGCTCTGGAAATGCGCGATATAGTCAATTTAGAGGCCTTGGATTTAATTGAATCTTCGGTGCAGGCCGGAGCGAGCGCGGAAGGTGCGCGCAAATGGTGGATGGGTGAACTGGCTCGTTATGCAAAAGAGCAGGAAATAGAGCTGGCGGATGTGCCGGTAACTCCTGAACAGGTGGCGCAGCTAGATGGATTAATTTCTGCTGGCCGGCTCACTGATAAATTGGCGCGCGAAGTACTCGCCGGAGTACTAGCAGGCGAGGGTGATCCACTAGATGTAGTGAAAGCACGCAATCTGGAAATCGTATCTAATGACGATGAGCTGATGGCGGTGATAAGTGCCGAATTAGCAAAGAATCCCGATATCGTGGAGAAGATCCAGGGCGGCAAGGTGAAAGCTGCCGGAGCTATAGTTGGCGCAGTTATGCGCGCCACCCATGGAAAAGCGGATGCGGCAAAAGTGAATGCACTTATCGCAGAAATGGTGGCAAAAGGCCTAAGTTAATAGCCGATAAAATAGTTATTGTAGAGGAGCGGGGATTTAACGATTCTCGCTCCTCTCTTATATAAGGTATAAAAATCAAAAAAATTTTGGCAACATCAGGAAGTCGGTACTGATAGGTGTTAGGAAGGTGCTGCTTATATATGCTGACAAATAATTTAGTGAGTGTATATAGATGCCGGAGCTTGGCTTAGATGAACTCGGAACAGTTAGATGCGATTAAAAACGTGCATCGGGACGGAAAAATTGCCATATCTCTGCGTTATCCTATTACTGATGCGGCAGATTTGGCGCGCGTCTACACTCCAGGAGTGGCACAAATGTGCACAGCTATTCATGAAGATGAAAGTTTGGCGCGCGAATTTACAGTGAAGAAAAATTCGGTAGCGGTGGTGACGGACGGCAGTGCAGTGCTCGGTTTGGGTGATATCGGGCCGAAAGCCGCTTTACCAGTGATGGAAGGAAAAGCGGCACTTTTTAAGCGTTTTGCTGGCGTAGATGCCTGGCCAATTTGTTTAGATACGCAAGACGTAGATGAAATTGTCCAAACCGTAAAAGCAATTGCGCCTGGTTTTGGAGGAATAAATCTAGAAGATATATCGGCTCCGCGTTGCTTCGAAATTGAAAGAAGATTACGCGCTGAGTTAGATATACCAGTTTTTCACGACGATCAATACGGTACTGCAGTAGTGGTTTTAGCGGCTCTCTACAATTCGCTGCAAATCGTCCGGAAAAATATCCAAGATATTCGGGTAGTCGTATCTGGAGTCGGAGCAGCAGGTACAGCAATTATTAAACTTTTAATGCATGCAGGAGTGCGCGATATTATCGGTTGCGGCCGGCAAGGGGCGATTGGGCGTTTTCGCACTGAGAAAGGCACCGATCGGCAATGGCTCGCACAGCATACGAATCTACGCAATGTCCAAGGGAGTGTGCAGGAAGTCCTAGCAGGAGCCGATGTGTTTATCGGAGTATCGAGTGGTAATTTATTGCAGCTAGCTGATATTACCCAGATGGCTGAGCATGCTATCGTATTTGCACTCGCCAATCCGACTCCCGAAATAGATCCGCTCGATGCGTGGAAAGAAGCCGCTATAGTGGCTACCGGGCGTTCCGATTATCCGAATCAGATAAATAATGTGCTGGTATTTCCAGGTTTGTTCCGCGGTTTATTAGATGCGGGAGCAAAAGAAATAACTATTGATATACTTTCGGCGGCCGCCCATGCAATCGCTAATATTGTGCCGGTGCAAGAAGTGCGCCCGCGGCATGTAATTCCGGAAGTTTTTGATTTGCATGTGGCGGAAGCGGTGGCCAATGCGGTAGTGAAAGCGCATGATAAAGCGGTTTCTGAGGTGTGAGCAGAGCCACCGCGTTCTTATTTGACGTAAATATCCAGATGTCGTAAAGTTTTTTCTTGCCGCCAAGACCAAGGTCCTCTGGAGAAAATCTGGAGTTTCAGGGAATAGCGGCCGATATCACAAGATTTTTGAGTCTTTTCATTTGGAAAGTTTTTTCAAAAATATTAAGATAGAGAAGTTGCTCCCTCGGCACTGATTCGAAAATGAATTAGGAGTCGGGTGTGGGTGTGTTGTTTGGGATCTCAATAGTGTGTCAGCTTTTTTGTTGTA
>NZ_CAMXYE010000031.1 GCF_947253055.1 uncultured Arcanobacterium sp.
CACCCATAAGGTTTCGTCGGCAGCGTCAGATGTGTATAAGAGACAGCTCTAGGCGGTGCTCCCGGCGGGATTCGAACCCGCACGCTTTATGGGCGCTGCATTTTGAGTGCAGTGTGTCTACCAGTTCCACCACAGGAGCGCACGTTTCCAAAGGAAACGCATAAATCTTATAAGGAGAAAGCTCTACTTTTCAAGCTCCAACCAAGGTTATCTATCACATTGGCAGGAGTTTTACAGTTTGAAGGTCTCCCCTATCTTATGGATACGAATAGTATTGGTAGAACCGCTGCTCCCCGGAGGCATACCGCAGATGATTACCACTCTATCGCCAATCACTGCCATATCGCGCTTCCGCAGTACTCTATCTACCTGATCTACCATATCGTCGGTATTCTTTACCGGCGGTACCAGCATCGACTGTACTCCCCATGAAAGTGCCAATTGCCGGCGAATTTCCCGATGCGGAGTAAATACCAGCAGTGGAATCCGGGCACGCAGGCGAGACATACGCCGTGCTGTCTGCCCAGATGAAGTAAATACTGCCAAGTATTTAACGCCGAGTGCTTCGCCCACATCTAAAGCAGATTTAGTGAGAACGCCGTTCCGCGTGCGGTGTAAATTACCGAGCTTCGGAATGCTCTCCAAAGCTTTATCTTCCGTAAATTCAATAATGGACGCCATCGTTTCTACGCAGCGTACTGGGTACTTACCTACCGAAGTCTCTCCGGAAAGCATGACCGCATCGGCACCGTCTAAAATAGCATTCGCGCAGTCGGAAGTTTCCGCTCTAGTCGGAGTGGGGGCACTTATCATGGACTCTAATACCTGCGTAGCCACTATTACCGGCTTCGCGTGTCGGCGTGCCAAAGCAATTGCTCGCTTCTGCACGATTGGCACTTGCTCGAGCGGCAGCTCGACGCCTAAATCACCTCGCGCAATCATAAAGCCATCGAATACATCAATCAGCTCTTCGAGGACTTCCACTGCTTGCGGTTTTTCGATTTTTGCGATTACCGGCCGCGTGCACCCGACTTTATCCATTATTTCGTGCACATCTTGCACATCCCGGGCAGAGCGCACAAAAGAAAGCGCCACTAAATCACAGCCGTACTCTAAGCCCCATTCCAAATCGATTCGATCTTTTTCCGAAAGGGCCGGTACCGAAACGGCAACTCCCGGCAAATTTACTCCTTTATGATCGGAAACTGGACCGCCGATAAGAATCTCCGTCTTCACTTCGGTATCGGTGACCTCTAATACCCGCGCCTGTACTTTTCCATCGTCAATGAGAATTTTATCGCCCGGAGTGCAATCCTCAGGCAGGCCTTTATGGGTAGTGGAGACTAACTCCGCATTACCGGCCACATCCGCAGTGGTAATGGTAAAGATATCTCCGGGATTAAGCATTACCGGCCCATCGGCGAATGTGCCGAGCCGAATCTTTGGCCCTTGTAAATCTAGCAACACCGCAACCGGCGTATCTAACTCTTCAGCTGCTTCCCGCACCCAGTCGATATTCTGTTCGTGCTCAGCATGAACGCCATGTGAGGCGTTAATACGCGCCACGTTCATCCCAGCTTTTACTAACTCAACTATTTTTTCTTTCGAAGCAGTAGCTGGCCCTAATGTACATACAATTTTTGCTCTACGCATACATCCATCTTAGCTGATATTGATAAAATATCTCTCTTCAAACACTATAAGTTATCTCGCATCCGCAGTTGGTTGTGCCTTCGGCAGATAAATATCATCTATTTGCGGATTTTGCCGGCGGTACTGGCGCAAAAAGAGGAATAGGGAAAACGAGCCGAGGAAAATAATTAAAGACGTCCAGACGTTTAGCCGCAACCCCCCAACTATTTCTGCCTGATCAATACGGAGCATCTCTATCCAAAGCCGCCCCAGCGTGTAATACATACCGTAAGCAGCAGCGAGCATACCGCTATTTAAGTGGAAGCGTTTTTCTAGACGCACTAGCAAAAAAGCTCCTAAGAAACACCACAGCGCTTCATAGAGAAAAGTGGGGTGAAAGAGCGTGCCGGGCGGATATCCCCCACTAATTTTTTCCGGAGCTATTTCCAAACCCCACGGCAGATTAGTAGGTCTTCCATAGAGCTCTTGATTGAAATAATTACCAAAACGCCCAATAGCCTGCCCGATCAGTAAAGTAGGGGCGATAGCGTCCGCAGCCGGAGCAAAACGCAATCCACGCTGATGTAAGGCGATAAAGATGCCCAAGGCTCCGCCCGCTACTCCGCCCCAAATTCCGAGGCCACCTTCCCATATACGCAGAGCTTTCCAGATATCACCCTGTGCACCAAAATAAGGCTGCGGAGTGGTGAATACGTGATAAAGACGCGCACCTAAAATTCCGCAAATCACTCCCCAGATGGCCACATCGGCCAGCGTATCTACTGGACCACCCTTGGCGCGATAACGTTTATCGCTCCAAATATAGGCGAATATAATTCCGGTAATAATTGCCAAAGCATAGGCCCGCACCGGTAGAGGTCCCAAATACCAGACCCCTACTGATGGAGATGGAATAGATAATATTTGCATACTACTCACCTTATTTATAACTATCTCGCAGCTTATATACTAGGAAATTTTTGCTGCCGCTAATACTGGTAATTCTCCACCTGCTTGAAAACAACTCCGCGTGCCCGTATGGCAAGCCGCACCCTTTTGCCGTACCTGCAATAGCAGCGCATCGCCGTCACAATCTACTTCTACGCGCACTACTTCTTGAACATGCCCCGAAGTATCACCTTTTCGCCAATACTCCTGGCGCGAACGCGACCAATACCAGACTCTTCCCGTGCGGAGCGTGCGCGCTAGCGCAGTTTCGTCCATCCATGCCACCATAAGGACTTCTCCGTTTAGATAATCTTGCGCTACCGCACATATTAAACCGGATGCATCCCAGCGCAAACGCCGATAAATATCAGCCGCGAGTTTATCCTCTGCCACTATATCTTTATTGGCCATAGCTCTTGCCACACCCGCAGCTGCAGCCATATCCTTACTGCTCACAGCCGCAGCTTTATTCTCCACCTGCGCACTTTCCTTACTCATAACCGCACCTCGATTCCGGCAGCCGCCAAAGCCTGCTTCACCTCGTTAATAGAGAGAGTTCCAAAGTGGAATACGGAAGCTGCTAATACGGCATCAGCACCGGCTTGCACAGCAGCTACAAAATCTTCTGCCTTACCCGCTCCGCCGGAAGCGATAATTGGCACCCCGACTACCTGCCGCATCGCCTCAATCATCTCTAAATCAAATCCGGCTGTAGTGCCGTCGCCATCCATAGAATTGAGGAGGATTTCTCCCGCTCCTAAAGCTACGGCCTTTTCCGCCCAGGCCAGTGCATCTATACCCGTGCCTTGCTTTCCTCCATGCGTAGTGACCTCATATCCAGAAGCCGTCTGCAAAGCTGGAGCCCGGCGCGCATCTACGGAAAGAGTGATGACTTGATTTCCGAAAGTTTCTGCCACTTCTTTTAACAACTCCGGACGACGAATAGCGGCCGTATTAATCCCCACCTTATCGGCGCCGGCAGCCAGTAAACGCTGCACATCAGCCACTGAACGCACACCTCCGCCCACGGTACAAGGGATAAACACCTGCGCGCTGACGTCTTCCACCAATTTTTGGGTAGTCGCGCGATCTTCCACCGAAGCGGCGATATCTAGAATGGTAATCTCATCGGCGCCTTGCTCACTGTAAAGCTTTGCTAACTCCACCGGATCGCCGGCATCGCGTAAATTGCGAAAATTTACTCCTTTTACTACCCGGCCTTTTGCCACATCTAGGCAGGGTATTACTCTCACTGCTACGCCCATAATATTTTCCTTCTGTTAAATTCTCCCACGATTTTTACCGGCACCGAAAATTATTTTTTCGCCGACGCTGCCTCTCTATCTGCCACTTCTGCCAATATATCTACCACCATATAGATATCTTTATCTCCGCGGCTCTGCGCCGCGGGAATTGTGAGCAGAATTCGCGATCCTACCCGCTCATTTATAAGTCCGCTCTGCAGCCCCGTAAACAATTTTTCTAATTCCAAATAGGCGGGGGCAGGATTTTCCCAGGTATTTTCCAGCACTTTTCCCTGTGCATCGGTGCGCACATAATTAGCATATATCCGCGATTTTTTATTCAGCTGCACTCCCGATCCCGCTTTTAGCACTGCCGTCCGAAATGTGTGGGCATCTCCCCCTTGTAGATGTGGCACACCTGCCGCATCCTCCGTAACTGTAGGAAGCCCTGCTGCGCCGGAATTTTTATTCTCGCCGGCAATGTGCAGCGGCAAAATATCGATTATTACTATTTCCGCCTTGTTTTCATTTTCCGGCACTTCGACGATTTCTATACGGCTACCAATTTTTCGCTCAATTATTGCTGGCGCTACTTTCCCGAGACTTTCCGCCTCCGCCACTCCCGCATAGATTCGGCTGTACTCGTTCTCAACCAAGCGATACCCATTTTTATATATGAACGACGTCGCTTGAAAAAGTACCTGCCCGCCAGCCTTTATTTTCTCGCCCTTTCCTTCTTTAAGCACCCGAATTCCCTTATCGGCAATACGCGGAGTGCCAGTAACCTGCAGAAATACCGGTTCCCCAATTTCTCCATAGGCACCAATACGTAAATCCACTGGACCTGGGCCTGTAAACCAGTGCGTAAATCCGGGCAATAGACCAATTAATAACCCTATTCCTAAAGCCAGTAAGGCTAAGCGTCTTGGCATTATTTCTCCAACCGAGCCAAAAGTAGCTCTACCCGTCTATCGGTAGCTACAAAAGGATCATCTAACTCTATGCTATGGACGCCGGTGCCGTCCACCAACTGCAGCGTGGACCAATCTGCTAAATAAGTGGCACGTGCCGCCTGCGCCGCCTTGATGAAATCTCCGCGCAATTTTGCCCGGGTAGTGCGCGGAGGCAGTGATTGAGCTGCACTAATTTCTGCTGGATCGAGCAAAACCCGCAAAATCCCGTTTTCTTCTAGGGAATCGCGCAGACCTTTTTCGGTAATATCGTGCCAAGCTAATTCCAGACGGGCTAAACGCATATCTCCGTAGTCTAAAGAAAATTTTTCCTGATAGCGGCGGAAAAAACGCCGTTTTGCTACCCAATCTATTTCGGTGGCAATTGCAGATAAATTATCTGCTTCCAAAGCAGTTAAAGCTCGCCTCCACAGTTGGAAAGCATATTGCCGCAGGGGCGATTGCACCTCCCATCCCCACTTTTCATAGTGGGATTCTACCCACTGATAAAAAACGATTTGTAAATCTAGCGCAGAAATACTTTTCCCGTTTGCCAAAGGCACCAATGCTTGCCAATCCCGCGAAATTGCCCGCAAAGCAGCCAAGGGATCTTCTAAAGTGTATTCCGGTAGTTTCTCTCCCGTCTCCAGTATTCCCAGCACTGCTTCCGTCATACAGATTTTCAAAACAGTAGTGGCATCACCAATATTCGAATCCCCTACTATCACGTGGAGTCTGCGGAACCGCTCTGGATCTCCGTGCGGTTCATCGCGCGTATTTATAAGTGGACGAGAATTAGTAGTAGCAGCGGATATTGAATCTGATATATAACGCGCCCGCTGGGAAATTTCAAAATGTGCGGCCTCCTCTGCAGTAGCGGGCATAATATAGCCCGCTCCCACTAGTAACTGCCGCGATACGAAAAAAGGAATCAATGATTCCACCCGCGCCCGATAGTCACGCCGCCGGCGCACTAGGTAATTTTCATGGCAGCCAAAAGAATGCCCGGCACTATCTACATTATTCTTAAAAAGATGAATCTGCCCCGCCTGCTTTGCCCGTAATTCGTTATTAGCTTGCGCTGCTAAATCCCGCAATATCGCATCTCCGGCGCGGTCATTTGCCAGTAAATCAGCGGGGTCATCGCATTCGGCACTGGCATACTCGGGATGGGTGCCTACATCTAAGTAAAGTCGACTTCCATTCGGTAGATACACATTGGCAGTGTGCATTTTTTCCACCAAAGGAGCGAAGAGCAACTGCGCTGCCGCTTCCGGCAACAGCGCGGAACCGCGCCCGTCTAGCCGCGGGCAAGTTATGCCATATTCATTTTCAATACCGAAAATTCTTTTTTCCGGCTGCACCACTTATTCCCCACCTTTTTGCACGAAACCTTGTACGAAAGCTGCCGCGTCTTCTTCCAGTATTTCTCCAATATCGCTCAGCAACATATCCAGGTTTTCATCGACTTTTTCCCCGGCCGCAATTGAGTTATTAGCCGCGTCTTGCGCATTCGCCGCATTGCTAGCATTACCCGCATTTAACTCGCTAACGAAATTACCTACTTTATCTACTGCATCATTTTCCATTATTTTCTCTGTTTCTTTCCCGGGCTACTACCACTATTTAACTCTACTTTTTCTCCACCGAGCCCACAATTATGCGCCGGGCTCTTGCTTACTATAGAGCTGGAAAAACTCCGCTATTGACGAACTATTTTCTATCCAACTACGATATTTCGCTAAATTTTTTGGTTGTGGATCCAAAAGCGGAATTCGCACTAGCTGCGGACTCTCCGGAATATCTAAAATTATTCCTCCCCAGCCGGCCGCTGTCACCCCAGTGGGAAATTTCTTAATTAAATTTCCCCGCACATATGCGCGGGTCTGAGATGGAGGATTGGCGGCTGCCCACTGCACTTCTGCGTCACTAAAAAGCTGTTTCACCCGCCCGGCCTGGCGTAATTTCTGCACCACTGATTTTTCCGGCCGTAAATCGTGCCACTGTAAATCTAGTGCCCGCAATTTTTCTCCCAGATCACTCTGCCCATATTTATGCTGCCACGACTGCAACAGTTGGTATTTCGCTATCCACTCCACCTGCGTAGCTAAAGAAAAAATATCGGTGCGCAAGCCTTCCAGAGTCTGCTGCCAAAGGTCGATTATTTCTAAAGTTTCGCTATCTTTATTACCATTCTTTTCTATTTCCCCTCGCACGGCTTCCAGATACATCTCTTGAATATCCACTGCCGTTTTCGCAGTCCCGTCTTGCATTTCCAAAGGCGCCCGCAGGGAAAGATCATGCGATATTTGCCAAGTAGCAGCTACTGGATCGGCTAAAGCCGCCGCTTCTAAGGAAAGCGGGATATTTCCACTTTCTAATAAGCTGAGCACGAGCGAAGTAGTGCCAACTTTCAAAAATGTGGAAATATCGAATTGGTTAGCATCGCCGTTTATTAAATGCAGACGGCGATAATTAGCCGGTGCATGTGGTTCATCGCGGCTATTTATCAGTGGACGATTAAAAGTGGTTTCGAGCCCCACATCATTTTCGATGTAGTCAGCGCGCTGTGCTATCTGAAAGGCATTAGCCTGCTCTGATTTTTGCCCGATCCCCAACCTGCCACTGCCGCAGAAAATTTGCCGCGTAGCTAAGAAAGGAGTCAGATAACGCACGATAGTGGCGAAATCTACCTGGCGTGAGAGCAAATAATTTTCATGCGCGCCATAGGAAGCGCCTTTCCCGTCGACATTATTTTTATAGAGCACATACTGCTTGCCTTGCTCCGCCAATTTTTGCATAGCACGCTGTGCAATTATCTCTCCAGCTCGATCCCAGAGCACGGCCGCGCGCGGGCTAGCAGCTTCCGGAGCGGAGTATTCCGGATGAGCATGGTCTACATAAAATCGAGCCCCGTTTGCTAATACCGTATTCGCCACTCGGGAAAGACGCAGCTCTTCTGGGCGCGGGCGCGGCAAAAATGCCATTTCTGCCGCCGCCGAGGTGCCGTACTTGGCACCGGAATCGGTGAGCTGTGTGGGGTGGGCAGCCGCACGCTCTAGATGAAAACCGCGGGCGTCTTGGAGCGGATCTTCGCCGCTATAATCCCAGTTACTTGCGCTTTTATCCGCTGCCGCCCCAAATTCAGCTAGTGAATTAACTACTTCGGTGCTGAGCACTATCGGATTTGCGGATTTCTGCTCCGCATCTAGAATTCCAAACTCCGTCTCTAAACCAATTACTCGGGCTGCTTCGATGGACATCTTTTCTCCTTTTGCTCCCGCCGCAGTTGCGCTTCTAATTTCTCCATATTTTCGCCAGGGTGAGAAAGACCGCTTTCCTCTTGGTCTGCCCGCCGCGCCACCGCTCGCCGGATTTTCCGAATCCGCTTCCCGTTCTTAAAATCTCGATCTAATTCTGCTTCCCAATCACTATCTGCTCCGCAAAATGGAAGAACAGCTGCCGATAATTGCTCCGAATTAAAAAGTTGCCCAGCGGATTCGTTAGCCAATCGCCGCGCCGTTAATAAAAATCCCGTATGTGCCACCATCGAATGTACGGGGCGAATGGAAAGTCCTTCTACGTGCCAGGGGCGGAGCAGTATTTCAAATGACGTAGGATCCGTAAATTCCCCAGATATGCGCAGCTCTTCGGTGAGGCGTGAAAGCTGCGGAATAGTGGTTACGTAGGCTAAAAATACTCCTCCGGGCACTAACACCCGTGCCGCCGCGGCGATATTTTCCCACGGAGCGAGCATATCGAGCACTACTCTATCTATCTGTGCTGGAGGAAGATCTGCCAATACTTCCGCCAAGTCTCCTATTTTTATTTCCCACGGTAAATTCGCGCTGCCGTACCATGACTCCACATTGGCGCGGGCGATATCGGCATATTCGGGGCGGCGTTCTACCGAAGTTAAATGCCCTTCTTTACCCACAGCGGCCAAAAGCGAGATAGCTAGCGCTCCTGAGCCTAAACCGGCTTCTACCACCTGTGCACCTGGGAAAATATCTGCGTAGTGCACAATTTGCCCAGCATCTTTCGGATATATCACGGTGGCGCCACGCGGCATCGAAAGTACATAATCCGAAATGAGCGGGCGGAATGCCAGCAGTTTATGCCCCGTTGCGGTGGTGAGCAGAGTGCCCTCCTCTTTCCCAATCAAATCGCGATGATAAAAGCTTCCCCGCCGAGATTGAAAATACCCATCGGCAGTCAAGGTAATGGTATAGCGACGATTTTTACTGTCAGTCAGCTGCACGCGCTCACCGGCTCGAAAGGGCCCGCGCCGCCGCGCTTTTTGTTCTTGTGGATAGTCCTGCACACTCCACATTCTACGGGCTGGAGGAAAGTTCCCCAAAAGGCGTAGTACGGTAGAGTTATGAACTCAACTCATGCCGCACTCTCCCCCTCCCGCATAAACGAATTTCAGCAATGTCCTTTTAAGTTTCGCCTGCGCACAATCGACAAAATAGCTGAAATACCTTCCCGAGAAGCACTTCGCGGCACTCTTGTACATTCCGTTTTAGAAAACCTCTTTCTCTTGCCAGCTGCAGAGCGAAGCGAAGAACAAGCCCAAGAGATGTTGATTCCGCGCTGGGAAGCACACCTAGAAAAGCACCCGGAATCTCTCGAAATTTTTCCTACCGCTGCGGAGATTGCACCCTGGCTCGAATCGGCGCGCCCCTTGCTGAAAAATTATTTTGACTTAGAAAATCCCCAGTATTTAGAGCCAGCCCAGCGCGAGATGTTCATAAATGCTTATCTACCTTCCGGATTGGCAATTCGCGGCATAATTGATCGTTTAGATAAAAATACGGCGGGAGATATTCGAATTGTGGATTATAAAACGGGGAAATCACCCAAACCGCAGTTTCAAGAAGACGCCATATTTCAGCTTTTATTTTATGCGGCAGCACTCTATTTTCGCGATGGTAAATTGCCGCTACGCGCGCAGCTGCTCTATTTGAAAAATAGCCGTATTCTCAGTTACGATCCGGTGGAAGCGGATATTGATTTATTTTGCCGGCAAGTGGATTCAGTATGGAAAAATATCTTGCACAGCTTAGAAGAACGCTATTTCGCTCCGCGTACCAGTCAGCTGTGTAACTGGTGTAGTTTTCAAAAATTCTGTCCGGCTTTTGGCGCAAGCACCCCGCCCTGGAATGAAGAAGGGGCCGCGCAGCTGCTTACGGTACAAAGAGCAGATTCTTAATACGGGCTTCGCTCGCATCGCACCGCATCGCACCGCATCGCACCGCATCGCACCGCATCACATCGCACCGCATCTCATACCGGCAATGCATTAAAGCACGCATAGTGTATTAGCGTATTAATGTATTAAAAGCGTATTAGTGTATCAGCGCTAGGGTATTAAATCCGCAAACTCTTGCCGCAGAAAATCGGCATCTACTTCTTGAAGAGACTTTAAGAAACGCACTCCCGGCAGACGCGGCAATTCCACCATAAAGGGCACCGCAAAGGTGCGCGCCCCCGATTGAAAAGCGGCATATAGCCCCGGCACAGAATCTTCAAAGGCTAAACAATGGTGAATATCTACTCCCAGTAAGTGTGCCGCTTCTAAATAGGGATCTGGCTGTGGTTTCCCGCGAATGGGCATATCTCCGCTCACTATTACTTCTAGGCTGCCTTGCGGAGCCCGGCGCAGAGCGTGCCGCGCAAAACTGTGGTAGGAAGAGGTGACGAGAGCAGAAGGAATCCCCATTTCTACCAAGCAAGTCAATAGTTCAAAAGCTCCCGGCCGCCACGGTAGTCCTTCTTCTGCTGCTATTTGCGCCACTAGCTTTGTCAATTCAGTTTCGTATTCCGCAGGCGTCATATCGATTCCGGTGTATTCCACGATTTGCCGCGCCGCTTCGGGAAGCGATTTGCCGATACTTATTTTCGCTTCTTCCAGCTGCAGCTCATAGCCAGCCCGCACACAAACTTTCTGCTCCGCTTCCCACCAAATTTTTTCAGTATCAGTGAGGGTGCCATCCATATCGAAGAGCACCGCACCAGAAAAATTACTAGCAGTTTTCATAGCGCAATCCCTAAAAGATTATCTATTGTGGCAATAAAAAGCTGCCGCGCCGCCCTAGATTCCCAGCTAGCTACAGCAGCAATATAGTTATCTACCAGCCTGAGGGCGCGCGGAGTATCTAAATCATTTGCAAGGTGAGTGCGCATCTCCTCTAAAAACTCCCGCACTGATTTTTCTGTGCCTATCGCTGCTTCCATACCCGCTCGCGATTGCTCGGTGCGCAGCGCGGCAGGCTTTACCGAATTTTCTGTTTTTGCAGTTGCCGGCGAAAATTCTGAGGGCGTTTCTACAGGAGCTTGCACAGCCCGCTGCCAATTTCGCAAGCGCATCGTAGCTACTTGCAATACTGCATCGTCATATTCCCAATCTTCGCGATAGTGATGTTGAATAATAGCTAAACGAACTGCCCGCGGATCTGCTCCCCCGGCCACTAATTTAGAAACCAGCACTAAATTACCTAGCGATTTAGACATTTTTTGCCCTTGATAGGCCACTAGCCCGCTGTGCATATGGATACCGACCGGTGCCGCATCGCCGCTTAGTGCGCGTAAATGAGCTTCACTCATCTCGTGGTGCGGGAAAATTAGATCAGCTCCCCCGCCTTGCACATCCACTCTGCCCAGTAACTTGTGGGCTATTACGGCGCATTCAATATGCCAACCCGGGCGCCAACCACCGTCACGCAAATCGATAGGAGAATAATCTGCTCCGCGCACTCCCCGCCAGAGCAGCGGATCGAGAATATCTCGTTTCCCGGGGCGGGTAGAATCTCCGCCGTGCGCATCAAATACAGCTGCTAAATCCATATGCGAAAAAATTGGCGCTGCCGCAAAATGGCTATCTCCGGTTAAAGAGATATAAATATCAGTACTGCCGTTGGCGTTCGGCAATTCATAAGCATTTTCTTGGTGGCGAAACTTCTCCACCTGCTCCATTAAATCCGGAAGCGCTTCGGAAACCGATACCCAATCCTGCGGGGGAATCACGGATAATTTTTCCATATCTTCACGGAAAAGTTGCGTCTGCGCGGCGGCAAGGTCTTTCCAATAGACCCCGGTAACCGCGGCGCGCTCAAAAAGCGGATCATCTATATCGGTAAGATTTTGCGCATAGCGCAGCACCCGCCCGGAATCCCGCCAAGTGCGAGCGAGAATATCGAAAAATACGTAGGTATTGGCGTGCCCCAGATGTGTAGCATCGTAAGGGGTGATTCCACATACCCAAAGGCGCAGATCCGAAAAAGAATGACGGCGCAGCTCCCCGGTATTGGTATCGCGTAAATAAAGCGGCGGCGGCGTGCCGGGTAATTTCTCTAGTTTTGGCTCAGCCCAAGTACGCATTTAATACATCTCCAATATGCCGCTGCCCAGCATAATTACTACGGTAGCTGCGAGAGCTAAACGATATATTACGAAAGGCATATACGATTTTGTCTCCACTAACCGCAAGAACCAGACTATAACTGCGAATCCCACCGCAAAAGCAGTTAGCGTGGCTACTAGGGTGGGAAGAGCTCCCACTTGCGGGCCAGTGCCGTCGTCACTAAAAAGTCGATAAAATCCGGAAGCTAAGATAGCGGGGATAGCCAGGAAAAAAGAAATACGCGCGGCGGTACTGCGGGTATAGCCGAGGAGTAAACCGGCAGTGATAGTGCCTCCCGAACGCGAAACACCGGGGATGAGCGCCAAAGACTGCGCGAAGCCGAGAATTAAACCGTGCTTTATCGGCATATCACTTAATTGCTGCTGTTTTTTTCCCCAGCGATCTGCCCAGCCGAGCAAGATAGCAAAAAGTGCCAACATAAAGGCCGTCACATAGAGGTTACGGAATACCGAATCAATGGCATCTTCCAGCGCCAATCCTAATACCGCAATCGGAATAGAACCCACTATTACTATCCAACCCAAGCGCACATACTGATCACTTTGCGGAAGTCGTTTTGCGGCCGGCACCAGCGGTAAAGCCCGAAACCAATTGCTGATGATACGCCGAATATCTTTCCAAAAATAGATGAGCACAGCTGTTTCCGTGCCTATTTGGGTGACGGCGGTAAAAGTCACGCCCGGATCGCCTAAGTTTGGAAATAGCTCTCCGACGATGCGTAAATGTGCCGAAGAGGATATAGGCAGAAACTCCGTCAATCCTTGCACGATACCTAAAATTATGGCTTCAAATATTCCCACGCCCTCAGCTTAGCTATATTTTTTCGCCAGAGTTGAGCTAAGCTCGGAGGTGTGAAGCACACCAAGATTGGAAATTCTGGATTACAGGTAGGAAATCTCGGAATCGGCACTCTCAACTGGGGGCGCGATACAGAACCAGCTGATGCCGCCCATATTCTCGCCGCCTTGCTCAATGCAGGAGGTAATCTGCTAGATATCTCCCCAGATTACGGAGAAGGAGATGCCGAAGCAGTAGTAGGCGCTCTGCTGAACAAGGCTTTTTCCCGTACCGATTTGATATTGTGTGGGCAAATTTCCGCTAACAAAAAAGGCACCGAGTTGCGCGGAGGGCGCAGTCATCTCTACCGTTCCCTGCATGGAACACTGCGCACCCTAAAAACTGACTACCTAGATTTATTGCTCGTGCCCGAACCAGATCCACAAATGCCGGCTGCCGAGATGCTCAGCACCCTTGCTAATTTTGTAGAACAAGGAAAAGTGCGCTATCTGGGATTTAGCCGGCAAAGCGCCTGGAAGAGTGCGCAATTCCGGCAGATTATGGAGGATTTGCACTTGCCTCTCCCCACTGCGCTCGCTTTTCCGTATTCGCTTTTAGAGCGAAGAACTGAGCTAGATAATTTTCCTATGGCGCAAGCACTCGGATTAGGAATGATTGCTTTTTCCCCGCTCGCAGCCGGAGTCTTGACTGGTAAATATCGCAATACTATTCCGCCCACTTCACGGGCGGCCACTAAACATCTCTACGCCATGGTGGCTCCCTATCTAGAAGAGACTCCTCGCCGCATCACCGAAGCAGTGGCCAAAGCCGCCGACGGGCTCGGGCGCACTCCCACCGATGTGGCTTTAGCTTGGGCACTACAAAATGGCGTGGCTTGTGCAATTTGCGGGCCGCGTACTGCCAACCAAGCTGATCAACTTTTCACTACCGAAATAGAAGAGCTTCCTCTGCAGGTATTTAATGTGCTAAACGACGTATCACGCCCATATATTGCCTATCCATCCCTTTAGATATTTTTACAGCTAGCACGCGCGTTGCATAGTCAGCGCGCGAAACCAAAAGCGCAAATCAAAGGCGAATTAAAAAGAAATTAAAGGCGTATTAAATTAGCTAACTAAATTGCTGCGCTAAACTGCGCCAATCAATCAGTTTCTTTAATCGTCGTCCTCGTCGTCATCGGCGTAGTCATAATCATCGTAGTCATCTTCTTCGCCGTAATCTTCATCGTCATCGTCTTCATCATCGTCATCGGCGTCGGAAAAATCGTACTCGTCGTCGTCATCATCGTCATCGTCATGCGCATAGAAATCAAAAGCGTCATTGCCTTCGTAATCGTCATCGTCGTCATCATCATCGGCGTAGGTATCGAAAGGCATCTCTACCCCATATTGGGTGAAAATCGCATCGTCATAGACGGTGTAGGCATCCACTAAATGATCGGTAGCGCGCAATACCGCCGGTGCTTCCGCATCGGAAAATTCCAATACCGAACTATGAAATTCTTCTAGCGCATTTACCAAGCGAGTATACGCAGTTTGCAAATCTACAGCCATAACTCCAGAGTAGTCCAGTTTGCGTGTAGTTTTCAAAGAATAACTAAAGATATTAACGTTTTTTATAAATTACGGATTTTTTATTGCGCCGCGGCTCCCTAGAGAAGAAAATTATTGCCACCGCACCGCCTCCCAGAAAAATAACTATCGGCATTTTTTCCGCTATTTGCTTACGAATTTCCCCGATTTTTCCACTGTCGCCATTGCAAGAATTACTGAGAATATCGAGCAAAGCCTCTCTGTCTGCAGGCGCTAACGTGAAACCACGCGAATTATATTTTTCCAATACTGCCACTATCTCTAGCGCATATTCACAATGAAAATCCCGATTTTCCGGGAGCCACTGCGCCGGCCCCGCTGCCGATTTTTCTTTATTAGCTGCGCCAGATACTGCCCGTAAATTCACCGGATCATTAGCAAATTCTTGCAGTAAATTTTTCTCTCCTTTTTGCGCTAATTCCCAGCCACCGTGCACATAAGCATAGGCAAGCGGAATAATATGATCAATTTGCACTTGCGCAGAACTCTGCGCACCACGGCGAAATTCTATTTCCTTTCCGGTGTAGGGATCACGCAGTTTGCCGCTGTATACCGTGGCATCTGGGCAAGAAAACACTCCCTCGCCTTTTCCAGCTACTCGATCCTGCCTCCCCGCCCGCGGAGAAAAATCTATATTTTCTAGGTCGCGAGCTAGTATATCGTTGCGGGTGTCGCAGCCGTTGCCATCGATATCTAACCACGGCTCCCCGAAAATAGCGCGCCGGTTACCGCTATATCCCACTCCTCCATGTGGATCGGGATTATCCGCGCTCAACTGGGTGCGTAAAAAATTCTGCGCAGCAGCCACTCGTTCTGCTTGAGCAGTAGGTGCTGTCTCTTATACACATCTCCGAGCCCACGAGACCGTTATTCTAATC
>NZ_CAMXYE010000032.1 GCF_947253055.1 uncultured Arcanobacterium sp.
TTTATATACTTTCATAATTCGCTTACGGAAATCCTCGCTAGTAAAAGTGGGGTTAATTTGCGGGAATACTTTCGCGGCTAATAGTGAAATTTTTCCCGGAAGAAGTATTCCAGCACTTCACTCCGGTTTCTGCCACGCTGCAGGCGAAGTTTTCATAATTCACTGCCGTGCCGTAATCCTGTATCTGTGCGGCGGGAATCTGCACGGAGCAGGAAGTTTTTATAGTGCCATTCGCTTCTAAAGTCACCGTGACTGGTTTATCGGCGCAGCCAGCTGGGCTGGGGAAAGAATATTCATAAATAGTACAGGCTACCGACTCAGCTAATTCGCAGTTGATATTTTGGGTAGGGGTAGAAAATGCATCCGCTTTTATCGCTCCCTCCGGTGCCGAAAAATCGGCAGTTTGCTCCGGTGTTTCCGCCGCTGCGCCGGCGCTCTCTTTTGGAGCCGACGAATCAGCGCTAGAGCTTTCGGCAGGAGCGGTAGATTTTTGCGCCGCGGGCTGTGGAGAATCTTCGCGCGTGAGCAGAGAATTTATGTGGAAAAGATAGGCAAAAGCACTCACTAATGCGATAACGAGCAAAACTCCCAGCGTGGCGCTCCCGATAATTATTTTTCGCCGGGAAAGTTGGGAAAGGGAAGTGGAAAATTTCGGCAGAATTTTTATCACTAGCTTGTACTCCTAGCTGCTTACACTCGATATTTGGCATTTTCGCGAGTCTAGCTAATTTTTCGAGCCCTGGACGCAAAATTATTTTCTCCAGATTAATACTAATCTAAGAAATTGCCGATAGAGCAGATTTGCTAGACTTAAAGAAGAGGAGACGGAGGCGCGCATGATTTTTAATTCTCACCACCAGCCGAATATAATCGTGCCGATTACCGGTACTACTGCGCAAATGTTGCTGGAAGAAGCGCGCGCCGCCGAAGCTGCTGGAGCTGATGTGATTGAGTGGCGGATAGATTTTCTTATTGGCACCCGGGAAATGCTCTCTTTCGTAGAAATAGGTAAAGAAGTCATAGAGCCGCTCTTGAAAGCTACCACCCTTCCGATTCTATTTACGCTGCGCACTGCCGAGCAGGGCGGGCAAGTGAAATTAAAGCCCGGGCGCTACCGCTTACTTTTCGCAGAATTACTCGATACGCTTGTGCAACTAGGAGGAGTAGATCCCCAGCGTATCGGCATCGATCTCGAGTATTCATTTCCGCAGGTGGCTGCGCTAGCAGGGCGGGCGCGCGCGGCAGGCTACACCGTCGTGATTTCGCTACACGATTGGAAAGAAACTCCAGATAACGAAATTTTGAAATTACTCTTCTCAGAGATGTTGAAAATTCCAGGTGCAATACCGAAAATAGCCGTCACTGCGCACAGTGAGCAAGATGCCAACCGTTTACTGGAAGTTACGAAAGAAGTAGTGGCAGAATCTGCCCGTCCGGTGATTGCGCTGGCGATGGGCGAAGCTGGAAAAAATACTCGTCTTTTTGGTTGGCAAGCTGGCTCAATAGCTACTTTTGCCCAGCTGAATGGAGAATCCGCTCCGGGGCAACCTTCCCTAGCGGAGCTGCAGCAGGCACTGGCGGCGCAAAAGAAGGAAATAAAATAATGGCAGAAAATAAAATCGACTTAGAGGCGTTCACTTCTTTATCTGCACGCCGGGAGTTCCTGGCGAATCTTCCACAGCTCACAGCAGATTTCCAAGCTCTTTTAGGAGACGATTTACTGCGGCTCGGCCTGGAAGTGCACGTAGCAGGAGGAGAAATGGCAATCTGCTCCTTAGGAGTGGCCGGTTTTCGCCAGCATCAAGGTATCTGCATGGGCGGCGCCAATGCCCTATTGGGGGAGTGCGCTGGTTCTTTTGCTGCTTCGCTGGCAGCTCCAGCGGGGAAAATTGCTATCGGTACTGATATCCAAATGCGGCATTTACGAGTGACGAAGTCAGGACGGATTTACTGCTTAGCGCGTCAGCTGCGAATCAGTGCAAATAGCGGCGTATATAGTCTGCGTATTTATCGGGAAGATGGAGAGCTGACTGCTGCTGGCAGTCACGCCTGCGTATTTAAGTAGTGGGAGTGTGCGTAGGGAATACGCGCGCAATAACTCTGCAAAAACTCTGCAAACTCAGGTAGAGAGAATAAAATCAGCGTTTTCGCGGCTGTGGAAGCGAGCGGCAATTTCTGCTTCCTGCTCTGCCCAGATATCCCAATAAGAGCTCCAGTTATAGGAATCTCGGCGGGCAGTGCGCGCGCGGCGGATATCTTCGGGAGCCTCTATCCAAATGATTAGATCTACTGGCAGAGCCGCACTGGCACAGCCCGTTAAAAAGGTCAGCGGTGCGGGATAAAGTTTTTCTGCTTTGCGCCAGCTATTTTTTTGCCAATCCCAGCGGGAGGTAGTTACTAGTGTGGGGGCGGGGTTAGGGTCAGTAGCTAGTGGGGAAGTTTCCAGGTCTGCTGAAGCGGCGCTTGAATCAAGAGGAGAAAATTCGGCGGCGGCGCGTAGATCTTCCACTACTTTGGTCAGCCGCGCCACCGCGCCAGCTAGATCTTCCCAACCGGCTGCCCATTCTTCTACTTCTAACAGCAGCGAATCTGGGAAATGCTGGCAGAGTTGCCTAGCCAAAGTGGATTTTCCGCTGCCGCTCGGCCCGTCAATGGCAATATATGCCGGAGTCGGCAGAGAGCTTATAGCGCGTATTATCTGCGGTATAAGCTGCTCTGCTAATCCTATTTGCGGTATTTTAGCCATGTTTAACGTACGGTGAAGGCATCAGAAGTTCCACTATAAGGAGTGATTTCTCCCTCCCCGGGCTTCACATCGCCGCGCACTACGCCCGGCCGCTGCGAGAAGAGCTTAGTATTAGGGAGTTTCGGCAGTTCCTCGGTCAGACCGGCATGCAGCTTTTTCCGCCAAGAAAATTTTGCCATAGTTGTGTTCCTCATGTGCTCGGCGTTGAGTCTAGAGTTGCGGTTGGTGCATTAGCAACAACCCGGGATGAAAATGAATATCAATACATCTGCGCCGTTAGAAAAATTTTAGCAGACAAATAAAAAATATATACAGTAAAAACCTGGAAGTAAAAACCCGGAAGTAAAAGAAACGCACTAAAAAGAGCACCCCGCCGAGCCGGGTATTCATTATAATTTATCCGTTGCTAGAGAAAATGCAGAGAGGTGCACTATGCAAATCGGAATTTTTACAGACGAAACAGCTTTAGCTACTACTGCTGCGAAGCATCTTATTAAGATCCTAAATAATTCAGAAAATAAGGTACTGGGTTTAGCTACTGGCTCTACGCCGTTGCCGCTCTATGAGCAGTTGCGGGCTGCTAATCGCGCCGGAAAATTTACTCTGCGAGGTGTGCAGGGCTTTGCTTTGGATGAATACGTGGGGATAGCTGCTGACCATCCAGAAAGATATCGGAATGTACTACGGGCCGAGCTAGTTGGTGACGATAAGACTGGTCTGCGCGAAGAAGATCTGCATACTCCGGAGGGGAATGCTGCCGACCCGCGGCAGGCCGCTGCCGATTATGACGCAGCTATTAAGGCGGCGGGTGGAATCGCTATTCAGATTCTGGGAATCGGAGCAGATGGGCATATTGGCTTTAACGAGCCAGGTACTTCGCTTACTTCGCGTACGCACGTAGATGTATTGACTGAGCAGACTCGCCGCGATAATGCTCGCTTCTTTGAAAACGATATGGATAAGGTACCCAGCCAATGCATTACGCAGGGCTTAGGCACGATTATGGAAGCAAAGTACATAATGCTTATAGCTACTGGAGAGAATAAAGCTACCGCTGTGCGGGAGCTAGTAGAAGGGGGTATTTCGGCTCGTTGGCAAGCTTCTATGCTGCAGATGCACCCCAATGCGTTAATTTTGGTAGACGAAGCGGCGGCGAGCGAATTACAGCTAGCGGCGTTCTATCGCGAGCGCTGGAACCATAACCTCTGAGGTTTTCTCGCAGGTACGTAAGTCCCCACATCTAGAGACGATGTGGGGATATGGATTTGTGTTTAGGTAGCGGTAATTTTATTGCTGCTTGGCTTTTTGGGCGGCTTCTTGTAATTCAAGAATCCACTCGGTATGGTCATCATCTAGTTCCATGCCGTATAGTTTGAATTCGTCTAAAAATTCTGCAGGGATTTCTGCCCGGCCAGCTTTAATATCAGATTCGAGCTGTCCGCAAAGATTGCCAAAAGCTACAGAACCCCCGGCATCATTTAAAGCGGTTACGATAAAATCGTAATACTCTTCATCTATAAATTTTTTAGCGAACATGAGGTCGATAAAACGCCGCGTAAAATCCCTATACATCTGAGGATTGTTCCAAGGCTTTTCCATCGTTACCCCCTATAAATTGGATAAAAAGTAGAGACAAAAATCTTCCCGCTTCTTTTTCTAAAACTTTACCGCATATTCTCTATCGCTATATCTCTATAAAGCTCTCTATGCCGGAAAACTTTATAGATATCTTTTCTTACTCCGTTTTTCTAATGTAATTTCTAATGCAGGAGTTTTATTTTCTAAAAAGTTTTTACCAATTCGGCTGGAGCGTTTTACTGGTTCGGCTGTAGCGTTTTTATAAAAGAGAATAATCTTAGGCAATAACTTTTATACAATGAGGTATATATTTACTTATCGTCCAGATGGAGTATTTAGATGGCGTTTAGACAGCGTTAAGATTGCGTTTTGATAATGCGGAATTGATCGGGAATGTGCTTTGGACAATACTAGGGGAGAACGATGATTAGTTTAGAAGAAGCAATTAAACTAGCTGAAGCGCGCTTTCATGAGATGTATAAAAATAGAAAAGTGAAGTTTTCCCATATTCGTGAAGACGATAACTACTATGCTCTAGCTAATGACGAAAAATATCGACTTATTGGTCATCCTGCTTTTCTAGTAGATAAAACTACCGGCGAAGTAATAACTTTTAATCCGAATCCTAATCATGGCTACGGAAAGCTAATCCCTAAAATGCAAAAAATTAGATAAAAGAAACTCTCTCGAATCTTTTAACTGCCACAAACAAATTGTGTTTCTTGATTATTTACCACCCCTAGCAGTACCCCCACAGCACCCCTTAGAGCCATAAAATCACTTAAAAGCGTCTAAATTTACTTAAGATGCAGTTTTTGTTTTTCGGCTTAAAATAAAGGAAAACCCCGCCAAATCAACGATTCAGCGGGGCTACTGGCGGAGACGGAGGGATTTGAACCCTCGAGCCGCTTTTATGCAACTACTCCCTTAGCAGGGGAGCGCTTTCGACCACTCAGCCACGTCTCCTAACGCTATAAAATGATAGCGGACTTGCTACTATTTCAGCAATTCTGTATTTATTTATCACTGGCGGAGAGTGGGGGATTCGAACCCCCGATGCGCTTGCACGCATACCGGTTTTCAAGACCGGCTCATTCGGCCACTCTGACAACTCTCCTGATTGGCGCCTTTAATATAAAATCGACGCTTCTCGATTCTAAAGGAAACTTCTGCCGCAGCGAAACCGGCTGCCCCGGCTCCGCAACAAATCACTTCTTTTTTAAGCAGCCGGGCCTTTTTCTACTGGCTCAATTAGCTCTTTTCCACCTAGATACGGGCGTAAGGCTACGGGCACGTATAGTGATCCATCTGCTTGCTGATGATTTTCTAGCATAGCTACTAGCCAGCGCGTAGTGGCCAGAGTGCCGTTCAGAGTAGCAGCTATTGCCGTATTTCCTTCATCGGTGCGATAGCGGATATTGAGCCGCCGCGCCTGGAAAGTAGTGCAGTTGGAGGTAGAAGTAATTTCCATATAGCGATTCTGGGTAGGTAGCCAGGCTTCGCAGTCATATTTCTTTGCGGCAGAATCACCTAAATCTCCGGCTGCCGTATTGATCACGCGGTAGGGAAGCTCTGCTTTCGCAATCATTTCTTCTTCCCAAGCTAGCAACCGTTCATGCTCAGCCGCCGCTTCCGCCGGCGCGCAATAGGAAAACATTTCCACTTTATTGAACTGATGTACGCGAATAATGCCCCGGGTATCTTTCCCGTAAGAACCCGCTTCGCGCCGATAGCAGGTAGACCAACCGGTATAGCGGCGTGGCCCAGCAGATAAATCAATAATTTCGTCTTTATGATATCCAGCTAGTGCCACTTCGGAAGTGCCGGTCAGATAGAGATCATCTGCCGGTAAATAATAAATTTCATCGGCATGGGCACCCAAAAATCCAGTGCCGCCCATGATATCCGGATTCACCAACGTAGGAGTGGTGAGCATCGTGAATCCATATTTTTCTGCCTGATCTACGGCCGCAGTGAGCAGAGCTAATTCCAGCCGTGCACCAATCCCCTTCAGATAGTAGAAACGAGAACCCGATACTTTCGTGCCCCGTTCCATATCTATAGCATCTATGCCTTCGGCAATATCTAAATGATCGCGCGGAGTGAATCCGGTAGCAGCAAAATCACGCGGAGTACCTACGTGCTTTACTACTTCGTAATCGTCTTCTCCGCCCTCAGGTACATTTTCCCCAATCAGATTGGGCAATTGCCGCATAGCTGTATTGAACTCGTCTGCGGCTGCATTTGCTGCATTTTCTAAGTCCTTTACTTCTTTCGACATTTCTTTCGCGCGCTGCAAAATTTGGGGGCGCTCCTCCGCGGAGGCTTTTCCAATAGTACGCGAAAGATTCTTTTGCTCGGCACGCAGATTCTCAAATGCCTGTAAAGAAGATCGCCGTTTTTCATCGGCAGCGAGGATTTCGTCGATTAGGCCTTCGTCTGCACGGCGGGCACGCTGCGAAGCCCGCGCATATTCCGGATTTTCTCTGATAGTACGGATATCAATCATACCTATAAGAATACGCGCGAAGCTGCGCAGCTGCTAATCCAAGCCCTTTCCGTGCGCTAAAGCTCTTTTAAAGTTCTTTCGTTTTGCGAATTTTTCGGCGAATGAAAATTCCGCCTCCTGCCGTTCCTACTGCTCCCAGCAGCATGCCGCCAATTTTTATACCTGTCTTTTCCAGCATTTCTCTGTTATCAGCCGCAATGCGAGCGTGCCAATCATCTTCCGCAGTCACTACTTTTCCGCTATAGGGGCTTTCGCCTTGTGCTTTTACACGGTCGTGATGCTTATTTCCAGCTTCTAATCCGCGCAGCTCTCCTTGGCAGATAATGCTTTCTCCTGCATCCAGCGTGCGGCGGGGGCAGCTAATTTTTTCTACTTCTCCGCTGCCCTCCAAGGTGCGGTCAGTGACGGTGATATTTTGCAGCTCAACATTCCCCGTATTGGTGAGCTGGAATGATAACGGTACCGGCGTTTTTGCTTTTGCTGCGGGAATCTCTAAAGCGGCGCTCGCGCTATCTCGATCCCCTTGCGCCAAACCGCTCTCGGTATCGTATTTTTCTACAGAAATCCCTAATTTTTCGGGAGTAGTAGTGCGCACAGTATTAGATTGCCGCGGCACACCGTTATAGATTTCTTGGAAAGTATTTTCATACTGCCCCGGGCGTATCCGCTCCATTTGCAGATACAGATCGAAGCCCTGCTCCAAATCGGGGCGGCTATTTACCAACTCTAAATAATCTGCCGTCGCATGCGCCTCAATTACTCCGTCTTTATCTTCTACCTCTAAGAAGCAGGCATAGCCAGATAAACTTTGGCATTCGGTACCGATTTTCTGCTGAGCAATAATTTCGCCGCTCTGTGCCAGGCGCTTTTCGCCGGCATATAAATCGCGTGCCGCCACCATCACCCAAGTGCCGCTGAAGTGGTCAGCTTGCTCTGCATAGTCATCGTGTATATTCCAAGATTCGGCGGCATATCCGCGCTCCGCTGGCAAAATAGCAGAACTTAAACGATAGTTAAACAGCTTTCCTATTTCTATTTCCCCATCGGCTAGGCTTTTTCCGCCAATTTCGATATTCACATCTTTCTGCGGATTAATTTCTTGCAGTGGATTAGCCACTACTGGAGTATTAATTTGCATATTTTCGATATTTTGTTGCGCGCTATTCTTAATCGTATATCCCGATTTTGCTTTCTTTACCTGGGCAGGGATATATATAAAATACTCTTGCCCGAGTAGCTCTTGGTCAATTATGGAACTTGCCAATGGATCAATAGTGCGCTGGGCATAAGTAGCTAGGTCGAGATCCGCATCTTCTGCGGCAATCGTTTCTCCGGCGTTATTCTTATGCGCCACGGTTTTGGCAAAAATATACGCCTTCCCGTCTTTTATCTGTATATTAAATTTCTCCGTCACGGTTGCACCTGTTGCTTTATTGACCACGCTTATTTGCTTTGCATCTATCGTGAGGTAATCTTCGTCAAAATCGTCAATCATTCCTAATTTGTGCACGTCATAAGCAATCTCTGCGCGCGCCGGCCGAGCATCGAGGCGGAGACGATAGAGAATAGTATCTCCTTGCACCAGCACTTTCCCATCTATATCGGCTAACTTTGTATTCAAATCTTCTTTATTTGGCTCTACCAGCGGAATGTGCACGCGCGGGATATCAGTGCTGCGTACCTGATTATTGATTTTAATAAAGGCTTGGTTGGCTACTTGGCTTCCCGGAGTGACGTCGAGAGTAGTTTTTCCCGTGAAGCGCAGCAGCAGCGCCCCCGCTTTCTTTAAATTAAGTAAATTATCTTTAATCCACGCTTCAGTAAAAGTTGCGGTGAATTCGCTGCGTTCATCGTTAAAAGTTAGTTCGTACGCAGAGCGGGGAATAGCTTTATTGGTGCGCGTATCGTAAAACTCAATAGATTCTTTTTCTAATTGGAAGTGTTTATCGTAGGTATCGCGCACTGCAAATTTCTCTAATGCGTAGGCACTCTCCCCTGCTTCTGCGGGCCACTGCAGATCCACATCCACTAAGTATTCCAATATTTGCCCTGGGAATACGGCTTGCCCGGCGATAGAAGATTGATCTCCTCCCTGCGGTGCGGCGGCGAGCACATCTTTTTTATCTTTCCCGTTCCAGATAAATACGGGAGGATTATTAGTGGGAATTTTTTCGGAGTTCCACATTTCCCAGCCGCCGTTATGCAAGGTAATCACTTGATTATTGGTGTCGGTATCCGGCCCGAGTGGGCGAAACTTTCCGGCGATATAGAGTTTCACCGGCACATCGGCTTCGTTGTGGGCAGTGCGTGCTAAAAAGGCTGGCAGAGCCTGTGCCGTAGTGATGTTTTGGGTGGTTTGAATAGAAAATTCTGCAGTCACATCTTCATTTCCATAGAAAACGCGGGCTTGCGAAGTATCGGTGAAATCCACAAAACGTGCTGCTTCTCGCCAATCATCTACTAGCGAATAAGAAGTGAGTGGAGAAGCTAAATTTTTCCGAATTTTTCCGTTTACCACTGCTCCTACGCTGTCTCCGTGCAGAAAGAGTTTCCTATCGGCGCCTTTAGCATTACTCCATTCCGGATCATAGCTCTGCAGAGCTCCATTTATATCCAGCACCCAAGCTTTATCGGGTTGCGGCGTCACCTTTTTCGTCTCTTTTATCTCGGTGTTCTGGCAAAGAGTCATCTCTTTATCCCAGCAGGCACTGCCCTGATCGGGAATTGAATAATCGTGAGAAGAGGCTCCAGCTTGTTGCGGCACAATCAAGGTGTAATTTCCTACCTGCTGCGGGTGAATAGTAGCTACTACCGATTTTGCTTCTTTCTTTATCTCCGCTGGCACGGTTTTCCCGTTCTGATCCACCACTTGGGGAGTGCCAATAGTGATTCCCTCGGCGAGAATTTCATCGCGCAAAATTAACGTAGTAGTATCTCCCATTCCCATGCCGGTGATTCGAGCTTGATAGCTCATATTGGCTGCTACTTGGAAATTGCTCGCTTTCCCATCTTCACTGCGCAGTTCCTTTTGCGGCGCTGGAGCTGGCAAATTCCACGTTTCATGCGCATTTCGATCGGCAGTATCTACCGCTTTTGCCATATGCCCTTGCTGAGGAATCTGTATATCAAACCAATAGCGGCCCGCCGGCCAAATTTCCCAGCCGAAATCAGCGGGAGTAAATTCGGGAGATTCCTTGGTGGCCTTATTGGCGATAGTAAAGCCCTTCTGGGCTTGTTTTTGTGCAGTTCCTTGCGCAGGATAGGAATCCCAATTTAAGAGAATTTTTCCGGTGACTTCTTCGGAGATAGCGGTATCGGCATAGGCAGTAATAGTGTCAGTTACGCTTTCTTTACCTCCTACCTGCACTGCTCCTGCTTGTGCCTTAGTGGAAATCTCTAGCTGATAATTACGAGGTGGTTCATTCTCGGCGAGAGCTACGCACACAATATCGGCATTCGGCCGGATATGGGAGACAAATACGTCATGAATTTTTTGAATATATGGCTGATAGGCAGCATTTGCTTGATATCCAACTAGTGAATTTATAGCACTCGGCCAGTAATACGCATAATTTTTCTGCCAAAATTCGCTCGTGGCACCAGCTGCGTACGGGTACTGCGGATCATCTACCATCGCCACTCCGAGCTGCACCACTCGCGCGTGTTGGGTGCCGGTACGCTGGCGGGCTTCCGCTAAAGCAGTATTACATACGCGAGTGGCTTTATTTCGAAAAATACTATTGTGGGCGCCCGGATTTTTACTGAGGAAATGATTTATCGAAGCGCCGTCCCAGCCCTGCTGGGGATTATCGGGATTGTCGTAGGTGTAGAGCCAAAAATGATTCGCGCTCTCGCCGCTGCTCCCTCCTACCGAACCGCCGCCTCCTACTTCTCCGCGCGCCCCTAGGGGAAGCAGAAACAGCCCGAGCAGTAAAAGCACTATTCCGCCGCTGGCGGTAATTTTATTTCGACTATTTCGAATGCCGTCTTGCATATTATTCTCCTCAGATATCCTAATTTGTGCTTTAGAACTGCTCTTTCGCATTTGCACGGCCGGCAATCGCTTCTCGAAGCAGTGTTTCTTCAGTTTGCGCAATATCGCACTCTTTGTATCGGAAGAGATTTAATATGTGCATGCTTCTTCTGCAGAGGAGAACTGTGGACAATCTGAAGTGTGGCGGGTGCAAGTGTGCACGAAAAACAGCGCGCACGGAAAATAAAGTGCACGAAGAATAGCGAGGGCGGAAATAGCGAGGGCGGAAAAACTAGTTTTCCGCCCTCGACGTAGGTATTTAGGATTGGAGTATTTCTTTAGATATCTGTGCGGGTAAAGCGCAGAACCCCTAAGATCAAGAATATCAAGGGATAGATCCAGAAAATCCCCAAGGCCTGCCAGGGATCGAAATGATTTTCTAAGCCCAGAATGGTTAACGAAGAGGTGACGTTATTTCCTAAAGTTTCAAAGATGAAAGGAGGAAGCGTCTCTTGGAAAAATGGCTTAGGTATGAGGGTGATTAGCCCGAGCAACTCCGTGATTACAAATCCGAGGGTGATGGAACCTGCGGTAGAGCGCAGCGTATAGCCGATTCCGAGCCCTAAAGCAGCCGACCCTAATAGCATTAGAATCGTGCGGAGATAGATAATCAAAGTATTGGAGTCGAGATTATCTGTGGTATTTCCAGATAATGCCAACAGTGCTACTCCGATGGCCAGCAGTAAAATCACGACCAAAGCGCTATAGCTGAGTAAGGCCAACAGCTTGACGCTGAAAATTCGCCCGCGCCGTGGGTCAGCTAAGATCGAAGTGCGCATAGTATTTTGGCTATATTCACTCGTCACTGCACCTACACCAATAATGAGCAGCAGTAATGACGGTAGTTTCCAAAGGAAAGTTACTCCGGCAAAAGGCATAGGAATATCGCTTTGGAACGCGGCTAATGCCATCAATGCGGAAAAAAGTATTACTAGCACTACGGAAGTGATAATCGTAAATTTCGTAGTGGTGAGGCGGTAAAGCTCCGCCCGGTAAGAGCGTGAAAAAGAAACTTTATAGTTCGTCGATGCGGTATTTCCCATGATTATTGTTCCTTCTTCTCTCCGTGCTGCTGCTTGGAAGTGTATTCAAATTCTCCGGCCGTCATCTCCATAAAGACGTCTTCCAAAGAAGAGTGAATATCCTGGAGTTCGTGAATTTCGCAGTTGTGGGTATACAGTAAATTTCCTATCGAAGCGCAGCTGACACCAGGTACTTCAATATAGCCCCGGGGGCGTGCTGAATCAGCGGGCCGCCTTGCTGCCGAATATCCAGCCGCGGTGAGCACCTGATAAATTTGCTCGTTATCTGCTCCCACTATTAGCGCCTTGGAGTGAGAGGCCGATTGGGTAAATTGTGTGATAGGGCCAGAAGCTAGTAATTTGCCTTTCCCGATGATGATTAGATCGTCGGCAGTAATCGCCATTTCGCTCATCAAGTGGGAAGAAATCAGTACGCTGCGCCCTTCTTGTGCATAAGTGCGCACTAATTGGCGTATCCAGCGCACCCCGTCTGGATCTAAACCATTTACTGGCTCATCGAGGATAAGAACTTCCGGATTGCCGAGTAATGCGGTAGCTACGCCAAGCCGTTGGCACATTCCGAGCGAAAAAGTCTTTACCTGTTTTTTCGCCACATTTTCAATTCCAGTTAGCCGCAGTACTTCCTCTACGCGGGCGCGGCTAAAACCGTGGGTAGCAGCCACTGTGAGCAGATGTTGCCGAGCTGTGCGGCCACCGTGAAAAGCCTTCCCATCTAATAGAGCTCCGACTTTTGTGAGTGGCGAGGATAATTTTCGATATTCTACTCCGTCAAAAGTGGTGCGCCCGGCATTGGGGATATCAATTCCCAACATGCAGCGCATCGTAGTAGATTTTCCCGAGCCGTTCGGCCCTAAGAACCCAGTAACTCTGCCGGGCTGTACTTGAAAAGAAAGATCGGAAACTGCCGTCTTTCGTCCATATTTTTTCGTCAGGTTCTCTACCGTAATCACCAGCTACCTCCTCGGTAGATATTTCTTTGTCAAAATAACATTATTGCCAATGTGTTTCTATGTGGGCATGGGTTATGTGAGTACGGTCATGCAGGGATGGTTACGAGTGGGGTATGCGGGCAAAATTATGCCGGTATGGTTACGGGAGCTGTTCGCTTTAGGAGTATTTTTCGACTATTTATTTTTCGGAGCTCTCCATTAGAATAAAGATAGAAAACCGAGGATTCACTACCTGAGGAGGCAGTCATGAGTAACCCGGTAATGGAACGTAATCCTTATTTCAAGGCTGCGCCGGGGCGGGTAAATACGCCGCCGGTAAATCGCGGCAATGCAGGAGAGACTAGTTACGATAACGATTATTCTACCTACGCTGCCCCGAGCTATCAGAATCAAGCAGATCCTGCATATGCTGGTGCTGCTGCGCCTTTTAGCGCTGCAGAGTCGATGAGCTATCGCGATGCGATGAATAAAACGGCGATTTTATTGGTGACGGCGGTAATTTCCGGAGTGGCAGCCGTAGTGCTATTCCCGCCGGTTGCTCTAACTTCTTTGGCGATGATTTGTTCCCTCGTCGCCTTCGTGGTCGGAATGGTAATTGCTTTTAAGCGTATTGTGCCGCGCGGCTTAGCCATAGCCTATGCCGTTTTAGAAGGGGTGACTTTAGGAGCGCTTACGGGTTTTCTAGAAATCTATGTTCCCGGTATCGCCATTCAGACTATCCTCGCCACCACCGTAATAGTGGGGGTGACCTTAGCGCTTCACTACAGTGGTAAAGTGCGCACAACTGCGCGCGGTTTAAAATTCGTGCTTATAGCTGCAATCGGTGGAATTATCTTTAGTTTCCTAAATATGCTGCTCATGTTGTTTACGAATTTTAATATCCGCACGGATATCACTTTCTTAGGTATGCCGCTCGGAGTGGGGCTCGGGATACTCATGATACTGGTGGCAGCCTATATACTGATTGCCGATTTTGAAGCCGTGCAAGTGGCGGTACAAAACGGCGCTCCGCGAGAGTTCGCTTGGACTTGCGCCATCGGCATCGTGATGACTATTTTCTGGATCTACTTAGAGGTGCTCCGTATCCTGGCGATCCTGGCAGATAATCGCTAGATGAATTAAATTTTTGCGGTATTTAGCTTTGCGATGTTTAGCACTGCAAATAGCTAAATATGCTTTAGTTCTTGCGATAAGCTCCGAGGATATCTACCACGAATACGATGGTATCGTCTCCGGAAATACCAGCGCGCGGATTTCCCCGTTCGCCGTAGCCCTTTACAGGAGGAACCGAAATAAGCACGCGGCTTCCTACCTGTTTACCTACGAGAGCTTGATCCCAGCCTTGGATTACCATTCCCACGCCAATCGGGAAACGAGCTGGTTCCGCCCGGAAATAGGAAGAATCAAATATATCGCCGCCCCAGATTTGGCCGTGATAATTTACTTCTATTTCCTGCCCCGGCTGCACTACTGTGCCATTACCTTCTTCTAGAATCTGCACCCTTAACCCTTTAGGAGCGGGAGAATCCGGAAAAGTAATTTCGGGTACCTCGCCAAAAGATCCGGAAATTTTCGGTAGTACGACGTCCATTCGTATGCCTTTCTTATTAGATAATGCATCTTTATTCTACGCTATTTAGAGATTTGGCAGCGGGCAAGCTACTCAGAGATTTGGCAGCGGGCAAGCTACGCCGGTGCGGCTGTGGCAGCGATAGCCCTGCGGATACTTTTGCAGATAGTTCTGATGATATTCTTCGGCTAAATAATACTTATAAGCTGCCGCCGGTAGAATTTCGGTGACTATTTCTCCTCTGCCAGATTTTAATAATTCCTGCTGGTAGATTTGGCGCATCTCTTTGGCGAGTTTTTCTTGGGATGCCGAAGTGTAGAAAATTAGGGAACGATACTGGCTTCCGCGGTCGTTACCTTGCCGATCGCGTGAAGTGGGATCGTGGCACTCCCAAAATATCTGGAGAATTTTTGCTGCGCCAATAACTTCTGTATCGAAAGTGACGCAAACCGTCTCCGCATGCCCCGTATTTCCGCTGCAAACATCTTCATAACTGGGGTGGGGAAAAGTGCCTCCCATATACCCTACACTCGTATCTAGTACGCCGGGAGTGTGCTGATAAATTTCTTCTACACCCCAGAAGCAGCCGGCCGCTAGATAAATAGTTGCCGAGCTGGCTGGGGTATCTAAGCTAGCTAAGCTAGCCGAGGTAGCTAAGTTATTCGCGCTGGCTGAGCTATTCGCGCTGGCTGAGCTATTCGCGCTGGCTGAGCTATTCGCGCT
>NZ_CAMXYE010000033.1 GCF_947253055.1 uncultured Arcanobacterium sp.
ACGGTCGCTACTGCCCGCAGTACCGGATTGAGCGAACGGCGCATTATAGCCATAGTTACTGCCATAATAATGCCGAGTATCATCGCTAATACGGTGAGAGCGAGTGTCCAGGCGATAGCTTCTAAGATTTGCGGCTTGAAAAGCACTTCCCGCACTACGCCCCATTCATATTTCGGATTAGTAATGAGCGTATTTATAATCATTACGGCGATTCCCCCCGCAATTAAAGCGGAGAACCATCTGCCATAATGGCGCACCGGCACTGCTTTAATAAGCTGCGGATGCTCTATATCTGGAGAATCTTTTATCGTTTGCATAATATCCATACCGGGAACGAAACTGATTATTTCAAATTAATTCTTGGGGTTCAGTACCGCTTCAGTTGGTACACCTTCTTTAATTCCCCAGGTGCTGAAGATATTGGCTAAGTGTCCATTCTTGATTAAATCCTGAATAGCAGCTTGGATAGCTTTCGTAAGTTGTTCGTCATTCTTGGAAATTGCTACGCCAATTCCGGCCATATTATCTGGCTCACCTATTACTTCCAGCGCTTTATTGCTGGTCTTTACGGCGTATTCGGCTACAGCCGAGTCCGCGTAGAAGGCCTTCAACTTTCCACCGGCCACTGCCATGGTAACTGCGGATTCTTCACTGTAGCGTTGAATTTGCATCTTCTTGTCGCTTGGGCATTTATCGTTGAGCGCATCAATAGTTTCATCCTGGAAAGTGCCCTTCTGGACGCCTACTACAGCTCCGCAGGGATTCTTCGGATCGAAGCCATCCGGATTGCCGGCTTTAACTCCCCACAGCGAACCGGTGGAGAAGTATTGCACCATATTTACTGCTTCGAGACGCTCCGGAGTAATTGTAAAGTTGGCAATACCTACTTCGTACTTGGTACCAATACCGGCAATAATGCTATCGAATTCTGAATCCTGAATATCGGCTTCTAGCCCCATCACTTTCGCGAGGGCTTTTGCGAAATCCACATCGTAACCCTGCGCAGTTTTCCCATCGGGGGCATAGAACTCGGCGGGGGCATAGAATACGTTATCGCCAATAGTTAATTTGCCGTCTGCCTTCACTGCATCTGGCACCATTGCGGCGATTTCATCATTGGTTTTTACTCCACTGAGGTCGGTGGCGAGTACTTCGGTATTCGCTCCGGCGTTTGTATCTTTTTTATCTGCATCGCCACTGCCGCCACAGGCCGCTAGAGAGAGGGCGAGGGCAGAGGCGAGAAGAATAGCTGCTGTCTTGCGCATGATTTGCTCCTTTAGTTGTTGAAGATATTTATTACTATATACATAATTATGCGTAAGTGTGTATATATACTCAATTTGTGAGGTGTTTCGCTTTTTTGGTATGGGAGGGGGAAAGAGAGACGCAGGGAAAATAAAACCCGCTGCCAGAAATTATTCCAGCAGCGGGGCTTAGATTTTTCCTGTCGCGGTGAATAACCGCAGCTAGTACTTACAAATCGTAATAGAGTGAGAACTCGTAGGGATGCGGGCGCTGGCGCAAAGGCTCAATCTCATTTTCGCGCTTATAAGAAATCCACGTGTCGATTAAATCGTCGGTGAATACATCGCCTTCGGTGAGGTAATCATTATCGGCGCGCAAGCATTCCAGAGCTGCTTCCAAAGATTCCGGTAACTGATCGATAAGTGCGTGCTTTTCCGGAGGAAGCTCGTATAGATTCTTGTCGATAGGAGCCGGTGGCTCAATTCGATTGCGGATGCCATCTAGCCCAGCCATTAATTGCGCAGCAAAGGCTAGGTAAGGATTAGCAGAAGGATCTGGAGTGCGGTATTCGACCCGCTTAGCTTTTGGAGAATTACCCGTCACTGGAATACGAATACACGCAGAACGGTTGCGGGCGGAATACACCAGATTCACTGGCGCTTCGAATCCGGGTACGAGCCGGTGGAAAGAATTAATAGACGGATTAGTGAATGCGAGCAGGGAGGGAGCGTGGCGCAAAAGACCACCGATATACCACCGTGCTAAATCAGAAAGCCCGCCATAACCGCGCTCATCGTAGAAAAGTGGCTTTCCGTCTTTCCAGAGGGAATGATGGCAGTGCATTCCCGAGCCATTATCTCCATAGAGCGGTTTTGGCATGAAAGTGGCAGTTTTTCCATTTGTGAAGGCAGTGTTCTTGATGATGTACTTAAATTTCATCATATCGTCGCCTGCTGCCTGCAAAGTATTGAAGCGGTAATTTATTTCGTGCTGCCCGCCGGTGCCTACTTCGTGATGTTCCCGTTCAATCTGGAGGCCTGCCTGCTGGCAAAGGGCGGTCATCTCATCGCGCAAATCCACTATTTGGTCATTGGGTGGGACGGGGAAATATCCTCCCTTTATGCGCGTCTTATAGCCTAAATTACCGCCTGCTTCAGCTTTGCCAGTGTTCCACCACCCTTCGCGAGAATCTAAAGAGTAGAAGGCGCGCTGCGGAGAATCTTCGAAGCGCACTTCGTCAAATACGTAAAATTCTGCTTCGGCTCCGATATATACGGTATCGGCAATGCCGGTAGAGCGGAGGTATTCCTCAGCGCGGGCAGCTATTGTGCGTGGATCGCGCCGATAAGGCTCTCCGGTAAAGGGGTCTACCACGGCGCAGTTAATAATCAGCGTCTTATGGCTGCGGAAAGGATCTACGTAGGCGCTGGTTAAATCAGGTAGTAAGCGCATATCGGATTCGTGAATCTCGGTGAAGCCGCGTATCGAAGAGCCGTCAAACATGAGGCCTTCGGTTAAATCAGTTTCCGATATTGCCGTTGCCGGCATGGCAAAATGCTGCATTACTCCCGGCAAATCACAAAAACGAAAATCCAAAAATTGGATATCTTCTTTTTCTATAAAATCTAGGGCGCCGGAGACGTCAGCAAACATAAAAATACTCCTCAATATCGCTTCTTAGCCACGCATAGCGCGCCGACTTACTTTCATCTTTGTGGGATCTATACCTTTGGGAATTGGCAACGGATTAGTGCCCACTGCATCGAAGCGGGTTACTAAGGCGGCTACCTCTTGATTCGAAATATTCTTCGGTAATTTACGCAAAGCTTTCTGTAAATTTCGGATCGGTATCTGCCCTTTTTCTTTCCCGACCTTTAGGGCATGTACCGGGGCAGAAGGAGCGATGCGTTTAATAGCGCGCCGTTCTTCGTTCAATAATTTATTTACGCGATTAGCAGGACCCTCTGATATTAGTACTACCCCGGGGCGCCCAATCGCACGGAATACCATATCCTGCGTCTTTACATTGAAACGTACTGGCTCTTCGGTGATTGCCCAGCCCCGCTTCAATTGGCTGAGTACCGCGCTGACTGCTCCCGGCATATCTTCTAGCTGTTTGTAAGAGGCATACTTTACTGCCTGCGTCAGCACTACGAGCGTGAGCAACAGTGCCAAGAGGAGACCGCTTATGGAGAAAAATATCCAGCTCTTCGTGACGGCTGCGACGATTAAATTGACGAGGAGGACACCGCAAAAGGTGCCAGCCAGCGCAAAAGGAAGCCAAGAATAACTGGTTTTTGCTACTTTATAAGCTTCAGCTAAGTAAGAATACCAGCGCTTTTTCTTCGGCTTTTTTGCTTTTGCTTCTTTATCGTTTTTAGCCATTATTCCCCTCACTTGTGGCAGTGTTCCTTTATCTGCTTACTCTATTCTAATTTATACGCCAAGCTCAGCAGAAAAATCTGCTTCTTCTAAACGGAGTTTTACATCACGTAAATATCGAGAGGCATCTGCTCCGTCGATAATGCGATGGTCGTAGGAAAGGCAAAGATAGCACTTAGAACGGATAGAAATAGTTTCATTTCCATCTTGATCCTTTACTACCCCGGGGGCGCGGTGAATCACACCCGTACCTAAAATAGCTACATTAGGCTGATTGATAATCGGCGTATCCATGAGTGCGCCAATTGATCCGGTGTTAGTGACAGTGAAAGTAGAGCCGCGTAACTCTGCTGGATCTATTTTTCCGCTGCGGGTACGAGCAGCTAAATCAGCTACTGCCTTGGAAAGACCGGCGATGTTGAGATCGCCTGCATTCTTAATCACCGGCACATACAGCCCTTTTTCGGTATCTACAGCCACCCCGATATGCTCACGGTCGTGATAAATGATTTCCTCATCTACGAGTGAAGAATTAATAATCGGATGGGCTTTCAAGGCTTCCGTGGCCGCTTTGATAAAAAACGGCAGATAGGTGAGCTTAGTATTTTCCCGCGTATAAAAAGCATCTTTTGCTTTGGCGCGCAGTTGCACCAGCCGCGTCACATCTACTTCCATGACGGTGGTGAGTTGGGCAGAAGTTTCCAACGAGGAAATCATATGGCGAGCAATAGCCTTCCGCACGCCAGTCATTTTTTGCTTTGTACCGCGTAGAGCGGCGGCCGCTGCCGCTTTCTCTAGTATCTGTGCTTTTACCGAAGTTGCTTCGCTCCCTACTTGTGGGGAAATACCAGAAATGGCCGGAGCGGCGGTTGGCCGGGCTGCTGCGGCCAGCACATCTTGCCGGCGAATCCGGCCGCCGACACCGCTACCTTCTATTTTGCTTAAATCCACCTGTTTTTCTTTTGCCAATTGGCGCACAATCGGCGTCACATAGGCGCGGGCTGAATTATTCGCTGCGGAGGAAATTGGCGCAGTTGCTGGTGCGGTTTGGGCATTTTCCGCAGCGGCTTCGCTATTCGCCGGTGCCGGAGGAGCGGTCGGAGTGGAAGGAAATGAAGAGAGGGATTCTGCAGTGGAATTGGTAGGGGAGGCTGCGGCCGGAGTAGCGGTGGCACTTTCTTCCGAATTTGCATCCGTATCAGCATTTAGAGAATCAGCGGGGGCAGCCGCATCGTTTTCAATACGCGCAAGTTCCGCACCTACTGCTACAGTTTCCCCAGCTTCTACGTAGATTTCCGCCAGCACACCTGCCGCCGGAGAAGGCACTTCGGTATCTACTTTATCGGTAGAAACTTCCAGCACTGCTTCATCGAGTGCAATAGCTTCGCCTACTTTCTTTAGCCGACCAGTGACGGTACCTTCCGTGACCGATTCGCCAAGTGCCGGCATCTTAATAATTTCTGCCATTTTATTTTCCGTTTCTTCCTCTTTACCCGTGCAGTGGTTTTCCAGCTAAAGCCGCAATAGCTTCTCCGATAGCTTCATTCTGGGTGGGATGTGCATGAATGAGATCAGCAAAATCTTCTGGATAAGCCTCCCAGCCTACCAGTAGTTCTCCTTCTCCTATTTGCTCTCCTATTCGCTTACCTAATGCATGAAATCCGAGAATAGGGCCAGATTTTTCGCGCACTAGCTTGATAAAGCCTTCGCTTCCGAGAATACGAGACTTGCCATTTCCCGCCAAATTGAAGCGGGCAGTTTCGATATTTTCTGCGCCATATTTAGTTTTTGCTTCTTCTTCACTCATTCCCACCGAAGCGATCTCCGGATTAGAGAAAGTGACGCGGGGGATATTCTGCTCTCGAAGTGGGCGAGGATTAAGACCGGCGATTTCTTCTGCCACGAATACCCCATGTAAAAATCCGCGGTGTGCCAGTTGCAGCCCCGGCACTACATCGCCCACCGCATATATATTTTCAATATTGGTGGCTAAGCGTTCATCGGTACACAAAAAGCCTTTTTCTCGCTTTAATCCGAGTTCCGTGCAGCCGATATCGTCTGTGGCAGGGGCGCGTCCAATCGCGATAAGCAGATAAGCAGCAGAAAATTCCTGGCCGTCTTGCGTGCGCACCCGTACGCCGTCTTCATTTTCTAGTACTTCGGCAAAAAGAGTATTGAGATAAAAATCGATACCGCGCTTGCGGAAGGCGCGCTCCAAGGCGCGAGAAATTTCTACATCTTCATTCGGCACCAGATGCTCTAGTCCCTCAATAATGCTGACTTTCGCTCCGTACGAAGCCCAGAGAGAAGCGAACTCCACTCCGATTACGCCGCCACCTAATACGATGACGCTTTCTGGCACTTCTTTTAGCTCGAGTGCCTCTGTAGAGGTGAGTACGCGTTTAGTTATTTTTTGCCCTAAGGTGCGTGGATAAGATCCAGTGGCTACCACGATATTCCGCGCCGTAATATTTCGATCTGCGAGAGCAATAGTGTGGGGATCGGCTAATTTGCCTCTTCCCGCAATGACGTCTACTTTCCGGCTGTGCAGCAGACCTTGTAATCCTTTATGCATCTGGGAGATGACGGAATTTTTATAGGCATTTACTTCCGCCATATCTATTCCTAAAAACTGGCTCTGCACGCCTACCGCGGCGCTCTGGCGCACTTCGTCTGCCACTTCGCCGGTGTGTAGCAGCGCTTTTGCGGGTATACAGCCGCGGTGTAGGCAAGTGCCGCCCACTTTGTCTGCTTCGATAAGTGCAGTCTCTAATCCCAGCTGCCCAGCGCGCAGCGCCGCCGCGTATCCACCGCTGCCAGCTCCGAGAATAGCGAGGTCATATATTTTTTCCGCTGTCACTGCCTATTTTCTCCTATACTCACCGCAAGATTACCAATATTATTGAACCACACTGCCTATATTTTTCCCACTGCGGCACTGAGAAATTTTCTATACTAGAATTTCTAACGCAGCGATAAAAGCAGTAGGGCTCTTACATACGGCTCACTTAGAGTGCAAAGAGGAAGAGAAAATGCAGATTCCCTGGGGTAAAAAGAAAAAGGCTCAGCAAGAGCGCCAGCGCTATCTACAAGAATTTGTAGATACCCGTGCCGAGGTGGAGGGCTATTTTGAAGCAGCTACGCCCCGCAGTCCTGCTGCGCTATTGCTGGTGGCCGTAGACGGGGAATGGACGCGCCGGGCCGTAACAGATTTAACTGAAGCGGCGAAAGTGGCTGCCGCGCTGGGGATTTCTCTCTATGACGTAGCTAGAGATGGTTATCCACCTGCTATGCGGCAATGGAATCAAAGCCACTTAGAAAATTAAGGTTATTTCAATCCCACTTTAATTTTGGCACTTATTTTCCAGATGCTGCACTAATGTGCGAAGCATTATGCCGGTAGCTCCGGCTGGTGTATAACCATAAGCACTTTCATTATTGAAGGCCGGCCCGGCAATATCTATATGTGCCCACGGCGTATTCCCTACAAAGTTTTGCAAGAAGAGCCCAGCCACGAGCATTCCCCCGGGGCGCTTTCCGGAGTTTTTCATATCAGCTATGCGGCTGTGCAGTCCGGTGGCTAAATGTGCGGGTAAAGGCATTTCCCAAGCGGCTTCTCCCGCCGTATCGGCAGCTTGGCGCACGGCTTTTCGAATTTCCGAAGTGCCCATAATGCCACTGAGGCGTTCACCCAGCGCCACCACAGCTGCACCGGTGAGAGTGGCAATATCTATTACTTCATCCGGTTCTTCTGCACAGGCCATAAGAAGACCATCTGCTAGTACTAAACGCCCTTCTGCATCGGTATTATTTATCTCTACCGATTTCCCATTGCGGTAGGTGATTACGTCATCAGGGCGAATAGAAGAGGCCGAAACCATATTTTCCGCCAAGCACAACCACGCCGTCACGCGAATAGGCAAATTCAAACGCGCCGCACTAAGTGTAGCTGCCAAGACGGTGGCTGCGCCCGTCATATCCGTCTTCATATCCACCATAGAAGTAGGTGGCTTCAGAGAATAACCGCCACTGTCGAAAGTAATTCCTTTCCCTACCAAGGCGATAGAATAATTGGCTTGCGCCGGTGCCCATTCCACGCGTACCAGGCGCGGCGGCGTGGCAGATCCCGCACCTACCGCTGCTATTCCGGCAAGTTGTTCCTTAGCTAAATCAGCTCCTGCGAATACCTTTGCTTGGCAACCATACTTTGCCGCTTCCGCTACCGCGATATCTGCTAAATCTTGCGGATTCAAATCGCGCGCCGGCGTATTTACTAGATCGCGTACTTGGTATACTGCCTGTGCAATCAGCTGTGCTTTGGCAATAATTTTTTCTGGATTTTCCACCGCAGAGAGCACGATAATTCTTTCTAACTGTGCCTTCTTTGCTTGCCGATAGGAAGTAAATTGATAGGCGCCCAGCAGTGCACCTTCTAAAATAGCTTGCAGCTGATCTGCGCGATTGTGGGGAAGCGCAATCACTACGGGGGAAATAGTGGCGTCTTTTTCTTGGTATTTGCTGAGTGCCTTTTGCCCCGCGCGGATAGCGGCTCCGGCAGCTTGGCGGAGCGCATCTGAGTCAGTTTCGGTTAAGCCAGAAGCGATTAAGGGATAGCGCGAATCGAGCGGAGAAGGAATAAGGCAACTCTCTCCGAGAGTACAATCTGCGCCCACAGCGGTAAGGGAAGAAGAGAGTTGCGTTAAAAATGTGGAATCTGGGATATTACTCAGCACCTGAATCTGGTGAGAATCTTTTTCCTCTTTTATGCCGACGGCGAGCGGAGCTGCCAGAGAATCTAATTTTTCCACTACTTCTATACTGACCATTATCTTTTCCCTCTCTCAAAAATTGCTCGCCGCTCGTTTCCTCTCCGAAGAGGCCGGTCTATTTCTTCTTCTTATACGCACGTTGCGCGCGATAGGCGGCCTTTATATCATTCCAGCTCACTCCTTCTGGAAATTCTCCGCGTTTTACTTGCGGAGAGGGGAGGCGCCAGCGGCGAAAATAAAAGCCGCGGCCAAACATTTGCATTAGATAACCGCGCGGCACATCGGCAAATCCGAAATGATAGCCAGCGAGTAATTTTGCCAGTTTTGCCACTATGAAAGAATGCAGGCCCATCAGAATGAAAAGTGCGTAGAGCAGAGGCACGCTGTAGCGCGAAATTTGTGGTAAGCGCACTTGCAAAAACATTAAGGGCAACATGAGCAGAATCGCAATCGGCATAAACATAGCCGAAATAGGAGCGGAGGCATCTACGAAATCTCGACCCCACCGGCGAATTTTTCCTTTATGCTGCGGCGGCATATGCGTCTCATCGCCGCTGCGCATAGCTTGCTGCTGGCGCTGATAGAGTTCGTCATTTTTTCGGCGGTTTTCTTGCTTCCAGGCTTTCTTTTCGCTGCGGCTCATCCGGCGCCGATCTGCTACGATTGGGCGACGATTACGAGCTTCTACGTCTCTCCGCTTGGGAGTAGGCACACCTTTGGGTGGGGTATAGCCTCCCGCGAGCTTCTGCGGGGTCTTTTCTGCTTCTTTTTCTGGGGCAGATTCCTTCTTTTTGAATATCAAGAAAACATCCTTTACTCGCTAAACAGCAGCTCCCTTATTCTAGCTAATTCCGGAATAAAATACGTAACCGGGATTATTAGCCTGGGCGGCCTGAGAAATTCTGCTTTAGAATGGAAATATGAATATAGATGAAGTGACTTTGCAAGTGAAAAATAATTTTTCTAAATGGCAAAGTAAATTAGTAGATTTGGTGGCGATTCCCTCTATCTCGGTAGATTCTTTTGATCAATCTACCTTGCAGCGTTCGGCAAAGTGGATTGCGGCAGAAGCAGAAAAACTGGGGCTTTCGGCGCAGATAATAAACTTAGAGACCGATTCTGGTAAAAAAGGGCGGCCAGCTATTTTGGCGCAGCGCCCGGCGGCACCGGGGAAACCGACGGTACTGCTCTATGCCCATCACGATGTACAACCCACCGGCGATTTAGAGCTCTGGAATACGCAACCTTTTCAAGCTGTAGAAAAAGATGGCCGGCTATTTGGGCGGGGCGCAGCTGACGATAAAGCGGGGGTAGTCCTGCATCTAGCGGCAATTGAAGCGGCCCATCCCGGAGTGGGAATTACGCTTTTCGTAGAGGGAGAAGAAGAGGTAGGTTCGCCAACTTTCGTCGATTTCCTCCATACCTATAAAAAAGAATTACAAGCTGATGTGATAGTCGTAGCTGATTCTAATAATTGGCAGGTAGGTATTCCTTCTCTCACTACCTCGCTCCGTGGAGTAGTGCAGATGAGTGCGCGGGTAGCAGTGTTGGACCACCCGGTACATTCGGGAATGTATTCCGGGCCGGTAATTGATGCGGTCACCGTGGCCGCTCGGCTTATTGCTACTTTTCATGACGAAGCTGGGAATATCGCTGTGGAGGGCTTAGCTCAATCTGATACTGCCACCGTTGATTATGAAGAAGAAGTGCTTCGCAAAGATACCGGTATTTTGGATGGAGTAGAGTTTGCTGGCAGTGGTTCGCTCACTTCGCGGCTCTGGACTAAACCGACTATTTCGGTAATCGGCATGGACGTAACTCCGAATGAAGTAGCTTCTAATACGCTGATTCCGCAGGTGGAATTCACTCTTTCGCTGCGAGTAGCTCCGGGGCAAGATCCGCGGGCAGCGGCGGCGGCTTTAGAAGAGCATATGCGCACGCATGTGCCTTTTGGAGCGCATATTGATGTGCGGGTAAATGAATGCGGCCCTTCTTTTATTGCTGATACCGATTCTCCGGCGAACGAAATGGCTCATTGGGCTCTGCATGAGGCCTGGGGAGTGGAGCCGATAAATATGGGTATTGGGGGTTCGATACCTTTTATTTCGGATTTAGCTGAGCTATTCCCAAATGCGGAAATTTTGGTGACGGGGGTAGAAGATCCAGATTCGCGCGCCCACTCCGCCAATGAATCTTTGCATCTAGGTGATTGGCAGAAAGCGATTACAGCCGAAGCACTATTGCTTTCTAAGCTCGGGGAGTAAAATCCCTGCTCGGCTGCGGAAATAGTCGATGAATATCTTATTACTGAGCCTACCGCTGCCCGGTTTGACTGGGCAGCAAGTAGCCGATATTGCGCAGACAGCTTGGAAAGAAGTGCGCCCAGAGGATACTCTGCAAATTTTCCTTTTCACGGAAGGAAGTCCGCTTCCAGGCGTGGGGAGTGGACTAGCGGAGGTATACGAAGCGGTGGCGGGGGAAATTACTCCGCTCCCGCTTCCATATCCCGCTTTTTCGGTGGCGCAGGGTCGGCATGCGGTAATAGATTGCGCCACCACCCACAGCTGGTATGGCCAAAAATCTTTGACTGGCTCCACTGCTGACCTAGGAAAAGCTGTACAAACTTTGCCGGAGTTCGGAGTGGAGAGTCTACATCTGCACTTACCGCGCTTCATGGCGCCTACGGATTTAGGGAAAGGATTTTTAGGCAGTTTTTGCGTATCTAAAGAAAACAATTTAGCTGGCAGCTATCTGGCACTGCGCCGCACCTTACAAGAGCTGCAGGCGGTAATTACCTTTGATACGCCGCAAGTGCTGGACGGTATTTCGGGTATGGCGCGCAGCTGGATGCACTACGGTATCCCCGGAGAAGAAGCGCAAGATTTTTCGCGGCAAGTCGGGGAGTGGGTGCATAAAATAGGGAAAATAGCCGATCACTACTATCCAGATTTGCTCAGCGCTCAAAGCGTGGAAAGCCGCGAATCCAATTTTTCTATCCACTCGGAAAGTTCTCCGCTTTCTGCGCGCTCTGCCCATTCTGTTAATTCAGGTGTAGGCGGTGGAATAGGATTCTTAGGCGCTCTCTGCGATATTCCCTGTTGGCCGCTAGGTGAATATTTATATACAGCTCATATCGGAGTGGAATTGCAGGAAGCTATGGCCACTGCTGATTTAGTGGCCTATATCGGGGGAAATATAGCAGCCGATTTTCCGGCCGGTTTACGCCAGATTGCGCAGGTGGCAACCCAGCGTGCTATTGCTTGCCTCGTGCTCACGGATTTTTCTACTCTGCGCCGGGGAGATATTCCGCAATACGGGCTAGCCGGCTGCTATGAGCTGCATCCAGAAGCCGCTTTTTTACCGCTACCGCAGTATATGCAGTTTCCAACTGTGCAGGTTACTCCGGCCCAATTAGAGCAGGCGGTGCAGCGTTTAGCGCACACTTGGGGCTGGTGATACTCAGGGTTGGCGCACTCTTTAGGAAAAGACTAAAGTAACTTTTTAGGACTGCCTGCTAAAAATATAAGAGAGGAAATTAAATGAGCGATAAGCAAGAACCAGCTACGCATGGAGTATTACTTACTGAGGCGGCGGCTGCGAAAGTGAAATCTTTATTAGAGCAGGAAGGCCGGGATGATTTGCGTTTGCGTGTATCTGTGCAACCCGGGGGATGCTCGGGGCTTATTTATCAGCTTTATTTTGACGAGCGCCTTTTAGAGGGAGATTTACTTCGCGAATTTTCGGGGGTAGAAGTTGTGGTAGATGAGATGTCGGCGCCTTATTTAGATGGCGCTACGGTCGATTTCGCTGATACGATTGAGCGGCAAGGATTCACTATTGACAATCCAAATGCGGTAGGCACCTGCGCATGTGGAGAATCTTTTCACTGAGATATTTCCCAATATTTTTTAAGGTAAATCTGCGATTAAGGACAAATTCATGAAGCGTAAAATTACTGCCCTTTTCCTAGTGGGAATTCTAGCCTTTGGCATTGCTGCTTGTAGCGGCTCCGAATCTGGAAAAGGAAAAGCAGATAAGCTCCCGGCTTGGAACGGCGAAAAATTAGAGTTAGTGGGGAAGGATGCCAGCACAAAGATAAAATTTCCCGCTACTAAGGCGCCGGAAAAATTAGAGGTGCAGGTGGATAAAGCCGGTGACGGTAAAGAAGTAGCTGCAGATGATTTTGTAATCGCTCATTACGTAGGGCAAGTTTGGGGTAACGATAAACCTTTCGATTCCTCTTTTGAGCGGGGAGTTCCGAGTGGATTTTCATTAAATCAGGTGATAGCAGGTTGGAAAGACGGTTTAGCTGGGCAAAAAGTAGGTACACATTTAATGCTTAGCGTGCCGGCTAATTTAGGATATGGTCCGCAGGGTGGAAATAAGAATGCGGGTATCGGGCCGGAAGATGTAATTTCCTTCTATATAGAAATAATCGATTCTTATGGGCGCAATCAGGCGGGTGAAGCTAATGCAGCCAAAGAAGCTGATATTGCCAAACTTCCAGTGGAGATTACCGGAGAATTAGGGGCTCCAATAGAGGTGAAAGTAAAATCGGGAATCCCGGAGCCGACTGCCCAGAAAGCTACGGTAATCGCGCGTGGTAGTGGAAAACCACTCGGAGACAAGAATACTACTGCTTATATTCAGTATGCGATGTCGTTCTGGGATAACTCCAATGGGGAGAGTACCTATGTATCTACTGGGCCGCAGCCAGTGCAGATTGGTAGTGGAAGCGTATTCGATTCTCTAATCGGAATTCCGATAGGATCGCGAGTGCTCATCGAGAAACCAGCTACTAGTGATACTAAATCGCCGACTGCGGGGGCATATGCAGTAGTGGTAGATATTGTGGGGCAGATGGCTGGCCCAGCTCCGCAAGAATAAAAGTAAATAGGTGCTGTGCTCAGTAGCTCAAAAATTAGATTATCGCTACACTTAGAGAGAATGCTCTTTAGCTGCTAGGTAGGAGGAAGAATGGCAGAAAGAGAAGAAAAAATTTCCGCCGAGCCGGGAACCGTCAATGTGATGGTGTATTCCGATAATCGTACGGTGCGGGAAGAAGTAATAGCGGCGATTGGTACCCATCTTGCGAGTGATTTACCCGAAATCAATTGGGTAGAAGCGGCTACTTGGCCAGGAGCGGAATTAAAAGTACAAGAGAGAGAAATTTCCCTTTTGATTCTGGACGCCGAAGCGAAGAAGCTAGGCGGAATCGGATTGGGAAAGAAAGTCCGCGATGAATATGTGCCGGATATGCCTTATATAGTACTCATTGCGCGCCCGCAAGATGAGTGGCTAGCGCGCTCGGCGGCTCCAAATGCTATTTTGCAGTATCCTATTCAACCGCGGGAGATAAGCCGAGAAGCGGCGCGTATTCTGCGCGAAAAGCTCGCTAAATAGTTTTTGAAATAGCTAGTAGGACTTTAATAACGAAAAAGAAAGGGAAACCATGTCAGTTCGGCGGGTAGCATTACTAACGGCAGGTGGCTTCGCTCCTTGCCTCTCTACCGCAGTTGGAGAATTAATTGAGCGCTACGATGCATACGATCCGAGTATTGAAATTATTGGTTATCAATATGGCTATCACGGCTTGCTCACCGGTAACTATATAGTCTTTGACGAAGAGGCTCGGAAGAATGCTGGGGTATTGAAAAATTTTGGCGGATCGCCGATTGGAAATTCGCGCGTAAAGCTCACTAATTCTCAGAATTTAGTAGAGCGCGGTCTTATTAAACCGGGCGAAAATGCCTTGCAGGTGGCTGCCGAGCGTTTGAAGCAAGACGGTGTAGATGTACTCCATACTATTGGTGGCGATGACACCAATACTACGGCGGCAGATTTAGCTGCTTATTTGCATGAGAATGGCTACGAGTTGACGGTAGTAGGCTTACCGAAGACCATCGATAACGATAT
>NZ_CAMXYE010000034.1 GCF_947253055.1 uncultured Arcanobacterium sp.
ACATCCATTAGCCCAGCTAAAGAGCTATGGAGCAATTTATGCCCCGTCCAGGTGATATTTATTGCCACGAAAATAGCGAGCAGCGGATCGAAAATATTTTTTTTCGTCAAGCAGATGAGGAATACGCCCAGAATCACTCCGGCTGTGGTCCAGAAATCGGTGAGCAGATGTTTACCATCTGCGTGCAGGGTAGGAGATTGCCGCTTTTCCCCTATTTTCACTAGGTAGAGGCCGACTCCGCCGTTGATTAGTGCGGAAAGCCCAGAAATAGTTAAGCCAATTTCAAAATTGTTGAGGGTAGCCGGGTGCATAATCCGGTTTATTGCCGAGATAATAATCAGCAAAGCAGCTACGAGAATCATGCTCCCCTCTACTGCTGCAGAAAAGTATTCCACCTTGGAGCGGCCGAAAGTATAGCGAGAATTAGCTGGCTTAGCGGCTAATTTTAAGGCAAATAGTGCTATCAGTGCCGCCACTAGGTTTACCACGGATTCAAGAGCATCAGAGAGCAGAGAGACCGAACCCACCAGCAGATAGGCGAGAGTTTTCAAAAGAATTGTGCTGAGAGCAGCCACAATAGAAATCCAGGCGTAGCGTGAAAGATCAAGGCTTTCGCTTTGCACCCTATTTGGCGCTGCTGCCGGAGAATTTTTCTGCATAATTCTTTTGTAGCCGATAATCGCGGGAATTTACACCGGAGAAAGGAGGCGTCTTTGCGCATTTTCCCACAGTTCGCAGCCCCGAAATACTTTCTTCCATGCATTAGAAATATCTTATTTTATGGAGATAAATTTTTTCGACCGCATTCGCTAGGTAAATAACTTAGAGAAGCGGATACAGAGATTTAGGTGCAGAATTTTGGCTGCGCACTTAGAGGTGCTGAGCCAGGCACCAACGTAGAGAATTTAGCTAACTATTTGTGCGAGGATTCTGACTAGCTGCTGATGTGGAGATTTAAGTGAGCGGAAACACCGCGATTTTGGGGTACTTGACTATCTTCTTTGAGAAAAATCTGGCAGAATATACGAATGTACTTCGGCTTTATCGAGCCCCTCTCTTCCTCGATGGAGTCTTAGTCCGGGTAAATGGCAGGCGTGTTTCCCACCGCCCTAAATTTCCCACCGATAAAAGAACTAGGAGTGACCGCACAAGTGGCAGTCAAAATTCGTTTAAAGCGTACAGGTAAAATTCGTGAAGCTTCCTACCGGGTGGTAGTAGTGGATTCTCGTAAGAAGCGTGATGGCCGGGTAATTGAAGAAATTGGTTTCTACAACCCGCGTACCAATCCTTCTACTATTGACATTAATTCGGAACGAGCCCGGTACTGGATTTCCGTGGGCGCGCAGCCGACTGAGCCAGTATTAGCACAGCTGAAAATTACTGGTGATTGGCAGGCAGCTAAAGGTCTACCGGGAGAATCGACTCTGCGTACGGTAGAAAAAGTAGATAAGCAACAGGCGCGGGAGCAGGCAGCTCAAGCTATTCAGGACGCAGCAGAAAAGCAGCGGGCCGATAAGGCAGCTGCTAAGGCGGAAGCTGAAGCCGCCGCCAAGGCAGAAGCTGCAGCAGAAGCAGCAGCCGAGGCGGAAAGTGCTGGAGATGCCGCAGATGCCGCAGCAGAAACTGCAGAAGCGCCAGAAACTGAGGAAGCCTAATGTTGGCAGAAGCTCTGGAACATTTAGTACGGGGTATCGTAGATAATCCGGACGATGTGGAAATTACGGAACGCAGCAATCGGCGTGGCAAACTCTTTGAGATCCATGTGAACCCGAGCGATTTAGGCCGGGTAATTGGCCGGCGCGGGCGCACTGCGAAAGCCTTGCGTTCGGTAATGAAAGCTCTTTCGACTGAAGGTCCGCTGCGCGTAGATGTAATTGAATCTGACTAAGCAGCCGGTGTTTTAGAGTAAATAGCTTATAAGCAGGGGCGGAACGCATATATGGTGTGCATTCCGCCCTCGCTTTATGGCTATTGATTAGAAAATTTCCTTAATTTACAGATAATAAAGAGGGAGAGTATTCTGCCTCCTAAGGAAATATCTGTGGAGGTGGGATTGAGAGGAAGCGGGATATGAAACTAACCGTAGGCATTATTGGAGCTCCGCACGGGCTAAAAGGAGAAGTCAAAATTGATGTGCGTACCGATAAGCCCGAGTTGCGCTTATATCCGGGAGCTTCTTTAGAAACCACTCCTCCCGAAGAAGGTCCGCTCGTAATTGCCGCAGTGCGAGAATATAAAGGCAATACGTATGTGCGTTTTGCCGATATTAGTGATCGCAATGCGGTAGATACCTTGCGAGGCGTGCGTCTAATAGTGGAATCAGATGAAGAAGAACCCGAAGAAGACGCCTGGTATCCACACGAACTCCTCGGTTTAGAAGCCTTAGACCCCGAGGGATATGAACTGGGAATCGTGAAAGATCTCTATTTGCGCCCGGTGCAAGATCTATTAGTAGTCGAAGAACCAGATGGCCAATTAGCTTATGTGCCTTTTGTGCGCGATATAGTGCGAGAAGTGGATATTGCTGATCACTGCGTGGTGATAGATGCTCCGGCTGGATTGTTTTCCGATGCCGAGTTGCCTGCCGAAGAAGCCGAAGAAAGCGGAGAATAAATGCGCTTCGATGTAATAAGTATATTTCCGGAATTTTTTGCGGCTTTGCAGCTTTCTTTAGTAGGAAAAGCGCAGGAAAAAGGCATATTAGATATCGGCATACACAATTTACGAGATTTCACTTCCGATATTCACCGCACAGTAGATGATACGCCTTGCGGGGGCGGTGCCGGAATGGTGATGAAGGCCGATATCTGGGGGAAAGCTATTGACTCCGTATTGGCAGAAAATTCCGGCCCGCGCCCGGTGCTAGCTATTCCCACTCCCGGCGGTAAACAACTACAGCAAGCAGATTGCCACCGATTAGCAAAAAGTTCACACGTCATAGTGGCTTGTGGGCGTTATGAAGGCATCGATGCGCGGGTGGCGCAGTACTACGAGCAGAATTCGCAAGTAGAAGTATTTGAATACTCCCTCGGCGATTACGTGCTAAACGGAGGGGAAGTAGCAGCTATTGCACTTATTGAAGCAGTCGCGCGCCTAGTGCCCGGTATGGTGGGAAATCCGGAATCGTTGACGGAAGAATCTTATGGCGCGGCGGGGCTCTTAGAATACCCGGTGTACACGCGTCCGCTCGAATTTCGGGGTTTAGCGGTGCCGGAAGTTTTACTTTCCGGAAATCATCAGAAAGTCCGGCAGTGGCGCCGCGGGCAGGCTCTGCGGAAAACGGCGCAGCTGCGCCCCGATTTGATAAGGGAGCTCGCCCGTGCGCAGCTGGAAAAAGACGATTTACGGCAGCTGGCGGCAGCTGGGTGGTTTCTCGCGGCCGATTCGGAAAAATATCCGCATTTGCAGCAAATAGAGTTTCGCCCCGCGCGCTTAGAAGAGGCAAAGAAATTGGCCGATTTTGCGGCACAGACTTTCCCCGATGCTTGCCCACCCGGAATGCGCCTAGATGCCATAGCTAGTTTTATTGCAGAAAATCTTTCCGAAAACTGTTTTCGCGATTATATAAACGAGGAAACGCGGCGAGTGCTAGTAGCTTGCACAGATACTGGAGAAATAGCTGCCTACTCGCTGGTAAATATCCCGAGAGCTGCGGGAGCGGCGAATATCGAAGAGGGGGCACCGGTAGATTTCGTGGTGGACGGAATACCGCGGGAAGGCCCGTTGCTCTATCTTTCCAAACTCTATTTAGGTAGATCGTGGCGGGGAAGCGGACTGTGTAAGCAATTCTTAAAAGCAGTACTAGCCGATGCAGCTGCGCAATGCCGAGAGTGGCCAGAGCCGTACATATGGCTAGGTACGAATCAGGCGAATAAACGGGCGCAGCGTGCCTATAAAAAGGTAGGATTTTTACTGAGCGGGCAGCGGGTATTCTTTGTAGGTGATGAGTCCAACAAAGATATAACTATGGTGCGCCGGTTAAATATGACAAACTGAGATAGTTCCTCGCTAAATAGAATGTCAAGCCTGCCGCAGGGGGTGGCATTCCAGCGAGTTATTCCGTAGGGAATAAAAAGTTCCTAGATCGTTCTGGCCTGCGTGCAGATCGGAAAGTGATGAATCATGCAGATTCTAGATAAAGTAGTTGCTGCGCAACTAAAAGACCGCCCCGAATTTCGGGCCGGCGATACGGTAAAAGTAAATGTAAAAGTTGTGGAAGGTAACCGCGAGCGTATTCAGGCATTCCAAGGTGTGGTGCTGGCGCGGCGGGGTGGCAAAGGTATTGGAGCCACTTTCACAGTCCGGAAATTCTCGTTTGGTGTGAGCGTGGAGCGTACTTTCCCCTTGCATTCTCCAAATGTGGATTCCATCGAGGTGCTTACGCGCGGGAAAGTACGGCGCGCCAAGCTTTACTATTTACGCGACCGCTACGGTAAAGCAGCAAAAATTCGGGAAAAGCGCGCTGACGAGCAGTAAAAGCGGCAGTAAAAGCGTTTGCCTGGATAAAAATTTTCAGAGGAGAGGTACCCACCTCTCCTCTGCTATTTCTGAGCAAAATTAAGATAGGCTACTTAAGTAAATAATTCGTACCGCGTTACTAAACTTTATAAGTGCTGAAGAGCCTAACTGCAGGAGTAGGAATGGAAGAAAAGTCGGGTTATAGCGATTCCGGCATCGGTGGGGAAGCTATGCCGCCGTCTTTTTCTCCTGCTGAAAACGCGGAAAGCCGCCACGCCCAAGAAAAGTTTTATGCGGAAAACGGCATAGCACTCTTTCCATCTAAAGCAGAAGAAGAATTTTTTGCGGAAACGGGAGAAAAATCTCCGGATTCTAATCCGCCGGAGAGTACTCTTTCCCGCGTGGTTTCAGGGCTTTTAGAATTATTGGCCGTAGTAGCAGTGGCTCTTATTTGTGCAATTTTTTTGAAAACTTATCTAATTCAACCCTTTGAAATTCCTTCCGAATCCATGGCGAATACTTTGATTCCCGGCGACCGCATTATGGTAAATAAATTAGCGGACAGTGAAAAAGAGCTGCAACGAGGCGATGTAGTAGTATTCGTAGACCCAGGCGGCTGGTTAGATAAAATGCCCGAGAAAGAAGGCTCGCGGCTCCGGCGCTCTTTAGAACAAATTGGGCAGACGGTAGGATTACTGCCGCATAATTCTGGGCATCATCTAGTGAAAAGAATCATCGGCATGCCTGGCGATACGGTGGAATGCTGCGGTGCAGATGGAAAAATTACGGTGAACGGCACTCCGATAACGGAGAGTTATTTACCCGAGGGTATGGTGCCTTCGGAAGAAGAATTTTCGGTGCAAGTGCCGGCCGGTCACTTGTGGGTAATGGGAGATAATCGTAGCAATTCGAAGGATTCGCGCTTCCATCAAAAGCACAGTGGTTTCGGATTTGTGCCGATTGATAATCTGGAAGGGCGCGCTTGGTTGCGCATCTATCCTTTCGGGCGCTGGGGAAGAATACCGGATGCTAGTAGCGTATTTTCTGCGGTGCCGGCCCCCGGCAACTCGGTGAACGAGTCGGTGGCAGAGTATAAAGGTGAGAGTAGCGCCTAGGGATGGATAGGTCCTTAGAGCCGAGCCGGGAACTAGAAAAAGCGCTTTTAGCTGACTTAGCAGAGACGGTGGAAAATCCGCTTTTAGCGGGAGTAGATGAAGTAGGGCGCGGTGCTTTAGCTGGGCCGGTAGCCGTGGGTATTGCCTTAGTGGATGGCGCTACTTCGGATAATTTTCCAAGTGCGCTGCGGGATTCTAAAATGCTTTCTGCCGCTGCGCGGGAAAGCCTGGTCCCGTTACTTAAAGATTGGGTACGCGCCTATGCAGTCGGATATGCCTCAGCAGCGGAAATAGATAAATGGGGAATTATAGCTGCTTTGCAAGCGGCGGCGGCGCGGGCGAGCGCTGATTTACGGCAACAAGGTTGGAAATTTACGGCAGTGCTGCTAGATGGTTCGCATAATTGGTGGGGAAATAATTCTCTCTACTCTCCACAACCACCCGAATTGTGCCCGCCCAATGTACCGGTAAAAACCTTGGTAAAAGGCGATGCGAAATGTGCTGCGCTCGCGGCGGCTTCCGTCTTAGCAAAAGTGCAAAGAGATGCTTTGCTGAGTCAGCTAAATACCGAACATCCGGAGTATGATTGGGAGCATAACAAGGGATATTCTTCTCCTAAGCACATTGCAGCACTGCAGCAGTACGGAGTTAGCGAATATCATCGTATTTCTTGGAAATTACCGGGGATAGCGGAATAGAGAGGGTGCGGGCTTATGAGTGAATTAGAAAATTACGAAGCGGAACGGGAGCTCGCTCTCTATCGCGAATATCAAGACGTAGTAAATCTTTTCCGTTTTGTAGTAGAGACGGAACGGCGTTTTTATTTAGCTAATGACGTAGATGTAAAAGTGCGCGCGGCGGAAAACGGCGATATCTTCTTTGAAGTCACTCTGACCGATGCCTGGGTGTGGGATATATTTCGCTCTTCTCGCTTTATACGCGGCGCGCGGGTAGTCACCTTTAAAGACGTGAATGTAGAAGAACTCAATAAACCGGATATAAGTAAAGAAATCGATTTCGAGCACTGAATTTAGTGGGAAGTTAAGCACTGAGCTTATCTAAAATTTTCATCTTAGGTTTTCCACGCTTTCTGCTAGCTCCAGTATTTTCCCTCTCTGCCGGGCCATCCTTATTTCCTTACCTCTGCTGTGTTTGAATCAGGGGCAGGAGGTAATCTCATGCTGGTATCGAGTGGGCAAAGCGCTGGTAATTCACTAAATACCCGCCAGGCGCTGGGAGCTTGGGGTGAAAAATGTGCGGCTGCTTATTTGCAGAATAACGACTACGAAATTTTAGAGCGCAATTGGCGGATACGCGGGGGAGAAATAGACATAATTGCCTACGATCCGCAGCGACAAGCGGCGGTGGCAGTGGAAGTTAAAACGCGCCGCCAGCGAAAATTCGGCACTCCTGAAGAAGCAATAACTGAAGTTAAACTGCGCAGATTGCGTGCTCTCTTAATTGCCTGGGTTTCGCAGCAGAAAACCTATTGGCCGCATATCGCAGTAGATTGCATCGGTATTGAAATACGGGGCCAGGAATATACCTTACGGCATATGAAAGATTTGCCGCTATGAATACCCCGGCGCTCGGCACTGCGCATGCCATAAGTTTGCAAGGTTTAGAAGGCACAGATGTGGCAATAGAAGCTACTCTGCTCACTGGTCTCCCAGTTTTTACTATGGTCGGCTTGGCTGATACTGCGGTTATTGAAGCCAAAGAACGCTTGCGCGCCAGTTTCCACAATGTGGGTTTGGGTTGGCCGAATCAGCGGCTTACCGTCAATCTATCTCCGGCAGATACTGCTAAATCCGGGGCGGGCTTCGATTTAGGAATCGCTGCCGCCATAATTGGCGCCTTGGGTTACGGGCAATTGCCTGCAGATACTTTTCTGATAGGAGAATTAGGCTTAGATGGCGCCGTGCGCGGTGTGCGCGGCGTATTACCCGCTTTACTGGCTGCGCAGAAGCTTGGTTTTCGCCAAGCTTTTGTGCCGGAGGAGAATAAGCACGAAGCGGAGCTGGTAAGTGGAATTTCCATTATCAGCATTGCAAATTTAGCAGCTTTAGCAGCAAAATTGCGGGTGCCGAGAAAACTTATTGCTATTCCAGAGGTCGAAACTGTACCAGGAAGTAGAAGAGCGGTGCCGGAAAAGAGTGCGAATTCTCCGGGAAAGAGTGCAGCTTCGCGGGGTGGTAACAGAGCTGAAGAATCTTTTGGAAATTTGAGCCAGCTGGCAGCTCCAGTGAAAAATCCAGAGGGAGATATTTCAGATGTATATGGGCAAGAAGAGGCTATTTGGGCTCTGCAAATAGCAGCTATCGGAGGGCACCACACCCAGATGTTGGGGCCGCCGGGAGTGGGGAAGAGCATGCTAGCAGAGCGGTTTCCCGCGCTCTTGCCGCCTTTGGTGGAGGCAGAAGCGATGGAGGTGGCAGCTATTCGTTCGCTCTGTGGAGTAAGAATTACGGATTTACCGTGGTATCGCCCTTTTATTTCTCCGCATCACACTATTTCGGTGGCCGCTTTAATTGGGGGTGGCAGTGGCACGCCGTTGCCGGGGGCAATTACGCTTGCCCATCGGGGAGTACTCTATTGTGATGAATTTGCTGAATTTCCTAATTCTGCTATTCAGTCTTTGCGTCAACCTTTAGAAAAAGGCTGGATAGAGTTGCAGCGTACGCGAGCGCGCCTGCGTTATCCGGCAGCTTTTCAGCTGCTAGCCGCGGCTAATCCGTGCCGATGTGGAATGGGGCCCGCCAGTGCCAAATGTAGCTGTACTTCTCATGATATTCGCCTATATCGGCGCAATTTGGGTGGGCCGATACGCGATCGGATAGATATTCGCCTGCAGCTGCGCCGTCCTTCGCGCGCGGATATGCGCCGCGGGGGCAGTGTTAGTAGTAAAGAAGCGCAAGAAGCAGTAGCGGCAGGTATTTTTCGTCAACGCCGCCGGGCTGCGCAGGATGCCTCGCTGCCGGATACGCTGCAGAACAAAGATTTACCGGGAAAGTGGCTCCGCCAGAATACGCCGTGGAAAGGTGGAGCGGTAAAAGATTTAGAGCGGCATTGGCAGCAGGGGCAACTTTCGCTGCGTGGAATAGATAAAATCTTACGAATTGCCTGGAGCACAGCAGATTTTTTCGGCCACGATTCCCCACATGATGAAGACATTGCGGCGGCCTGTTTATTACGAGGTGCGGAAGGAATTATCTGATGGGTGAAACTAGTCTAGATTCTGCACATTTAGCTGCGATTACTTGGTCGCGTATCACCGAAGGAGGAGATATAGCAGCTGTGCGATGGGTGAGAAAGCATGGCTACGAAAAGGCGCTAGAATTGCTGCGCGCAAATAGTCCACAACTGCCGCCGGCCGGAGCTGCTTGGAAAATACGGCTACAAAACTTAGCAGATTTTTCTCCCGCCGCTCTGGAAAAGCTGGGGATAAAAGTATTGATTCCAGGAGATAAATACTGGCCGGCACAATTGGAAGATTTAGGAGAACGCTGCCCACTTAGCTTATGGGTGCGCGGCGCGGAAAATATATTAAAGCTCCCCGCTGTTTCGGTGGTCGGAGCGCGTGCCTGTACTCATAATGGGGAAAATATTGCGCGCGATTTTGCTTACGAATTGGCAGAAGATTTCGTAATAGTATCTGGAGGCGCATTCGGAATAGATGCAGCAGCCCACCAAGGAGCGTTATTGGCTGCGGGAAAGACGATTCTTCTTTCTGCGGCTGGAGTAGATAGAGTCTATCCGCGTTCCCACGCCGGGCTCTATGAAAAAGTGCTGCTAAGCGGCGGAGCAGTGGTGAGTGAATCGCCCCTGGGAGCTACTCCGCAGCGTTTTCGCTTTTTACTGCGCAATCGAATTATTGCTGCACTTGGTTTAGCCACAGTGGTAGTCGAGGCCGGCGGGCGCTCGGGAGCTCTAAATACTGCCCGGCAAGCTCTGGAAATTGGACGGGAAGTGGGAGCAGTTCCGGGAGCGCCAAGTGCTCCGATGGCGCAGGGGTGCAATGATTTAATACGCAACGGCGGCACTTTGATCTACCAGCCGGCGCAGGTAAAAGAGCTTATCGATCCTTTCGGGCAAGGGATGCTGCCTTTAGCGGCCGGAAAAGAAAGTGAATCTGGTTTCGGCGTTATTCCTTTCGAAAAAGCTTGGGATGAGTTGACGGCTCGTATTTATGATGCGGTGCCGCAGCGCTATCCCGGAGCAGCTGAAAAAATTGCTAATTCCGTGGGGTGCCCAGTAGTGGAAGCACAAATAAAACTGAGTAAACTGGCTTTGAGTGGGCATATTAATAAATGCGGAAATCTTTGGGTGAAGAATCTGCACTAGAGCAGGGTGGAAAAGTGTAATGGTAGAACTCAGTGCCGGAATTCTCGAGCTGCTGGAAAAGTATAAAAAAGAGCTCCGTTTCCGGCGTGGCTATTCCGAGCACACCGTGCGGGCATATTTACAAGAAGCTAACGATTTATGCCAGTTTTTATTTACGCAGGGTGGTACTCCGGCCGCTGGTTCTACGCAGGTGGAATTGCTGCGTTATTTAGATTTAGCGGATTTACGAGCCTGGTTGGCGATGCTTAGTAATAAAGGGCAGAGTCGGGCTTCTATCGCTCGCCACGCTGCGGCTATTCGCACTTTCCTTAACTGGCTCTATCGGCAAGGTTATTTAGAGAAAAATGCCGGCGCCCGGCTGCAAGCTCCGAAAGTGGTAAATGGGCTTCCGCAGGTTCTATCGCGCCAACAAGCTGCGAAATTACTAGATTATTTTCAATCACTTGCGCAATCTGGGGGAGCAGTGGAATTGCGGAACTGGGCAATTTTTGAATTACTTTACGCCAGCGCCATTCGCGTGAGTGAATGCGTGGGATTGAATCTAGCGGATATCGGAGAAGATACCTTACGTATTTACGGCAAAGGTGGGAAAGAGCGCATAGTTCCTTACGGAAAAATGGCGCAATACGCTCTGGCGGAGTGGCTAGAGGTGCGAGAGCAGCTATTGCCCGTTTCCACCTCCTCTTCCTCTAAATCCACCGCGCTTAGCTCAGCCCAAACAGCCGTTTTCTTAGGTGAAAAAGGTGGGCGGTTAGATGTGCGGATAGTGCGAGGAATTTTGGAAAGAGCTACTGGGCAACTAGGTCTACCTCCCATATCGCCGCACGATTTACGCCATTCGGCAGCCACCCATTTGCTCGATGGTGGTGCTGATCTGCGCAGCGTGCAGGAAATTCTCGGGCATTCTTCGCTCGCTACCACGCAGCGCTATACGCATATAAGTGCCGAGCGCTTGCAGAAAGCATTTCAGCAGGCACATCCGCGGGCGTAAAAATCTTCGGCGTGGGTGCATGGGCACGTGGATGCGCAGGTGGGCGCGCGGGTGGATGTGCAGGTGGATGCGCACGTAGGCGCTATTTATCCAAGCTGTGCTTTATAGGAGGCGCACTCGTTTCTTCGCTAATAGTAGCCAGGGATTCAGATAATTATCAGGAGCAGTTTTTGCACCCCAATGCAGACAAGTACTCATACCGCAATGCTTTCCCACCACAACTGCAATTAGCTGCCCGCGCTGCACTTCTTCCCCTTTTTGCACCAACGGTAAAACTGGCTCATACGTGGTGCGGATATTTTCCGGGTGGAAAATTGAGAGCACTTTTCTATTAACTAGTTGTCCGCTATATACTACTTTTCCCTGTTGCGGAGCATATACGGGCATGAAGAAGGAAGCAGCTAGATCCACTCCGCGATGCCCCGCATTCCAATTGTGCTTTCCCGGAGAAAAAGCTCTCGCCACTCGGCAGCTAGAAAGCGGGCAGTTATAGTTTTTTGGTAACGATGCGGATTTTTGCGCAGTGACTGGAATGCTCTGGGGTGTGGCTGGGATGCTCTGGGGTATGGCTGGGGGAAGCGGTAGTACAGTTCGAGAGATTGTCGGCGTAGCGTGGGCAATCGGCGGTATAGCTCGGGCAGTCTGCACTGCAGCTCCGGCGGTAAATACCGGCAGCTGTAAAAGCAAAATTCCACTTAACGCCCAGAGTAGTAGTTTTCGTTTCATAGCTACAGTTTCACCAGTTTTCCGTTTTCTGCGCTGCGCTCAGGATTACTTGCGGAAAAATTAGCCGTATGTACTTTTTGTGCCCAAAATCAAAATCTCATCTTTAAAGTCAATAGATACCCAAAATATGCCGAGATATTGGCAATAATTGTGTAGAACATCGCATTCAGCATCATTTTTCTGCTGGATACTTGGGGCTCTTCTCCGGTAAAATAAAAGGGCTGCCGTTTTTATAAATGGCAGACTTCGCGTGTGCCTTGCCTGCGGGGTCAAATAGTGCGGTGAAGAAACTGCCCGATGCAGATTTCTTTAGCTATTTGAATGCACACTAGGATCTGACAGTATTCTCTGCAGATAAAACCGAGAGCAGGAAATCCCTGCCGTTAAGAAAGGACGACGACCATGGCAGTCGTTACCATGAGCCAGCTGCTGGAAGCTGGCGTACATTTCGGGCATCAGACGCGGCGCTGGAACCCGAAGATGAAGCCGTATATATTAAATGACCGCAACGGAATTTATATTATCGATTTGCGCAAGACCATTGCCGATATTAACCGCACCTACGATTTCGTAAAAGAAACGGTAGCGCACGGCGGAAATATTCTTTTTGTAGGCACGAAGCGGCAGGCGCAGCAGTCGATTAAAGAAGAAGCTGAGCGGGTAGGAATGCCTTATGTGAACGAGCGGTGGCTGGGCGGTATGCTCACCAATTTCCAAACCGTGCATGCCCGGATTAAGCGCTTAAAAGAGCTGGAACTGATCGATTTCTCCGATACCGTGGCCAATGATCGCACCAAGAAAGAGCTGCTCATGATGCGCCGGGAGAAAGAAAAGCTGGAGCGCACCCTCGGCGGTATCCGCGATATGGTGAAGGTACCTTCCGCAGTGTGGATTGTAGATACCACCAAAGAGCATCTGGCTGTAAAAGAAGCTCGTAAGTTGCATGTGCCGGTAGTAGCTATTCTCGATACGAACTGCGATCCGGATGAAGTGGATTACGGCATTCCGGGCAATGACGATGCGATTCGTTCCGTAGAATTACTCACCCATATTGTGGCTGATGCGGTAGCCGAAGGCTTGCTTGCTCGCAATACTGCGAAGAATGCAGACGAAGTGGCCGAAGAGCCGATGCCGGAGTGGGAGCGCGAGCTTTTGGCTGGTGAAGAAGCCGCTGCTGATGAAGCTAAAGCTGATGAAGCCAAAGCTGAAGAAGCTGCCGTTGACGAAGTAGCTGCTGATGAAGCTGCAGAAGTTCCCGCCGCCGAAGAGAAGGCCACTGAAAAGAAGGCCGCCAAAGGAAAGGCAGCTGAAAAGAAGGCCACCAAAGGAAAAGCAGCTGAAAAGAAGGCCACTGAAAAGAAGGCCACCAAAGGAAAAGCAGCCAAAGAGAAGGTCACCGAAGAAAAAGCAGCCGAAGTAGCAGAGGCAGCTGCAGAAGATAGCGCCTCTGCCGAAGCTGATGAAGCTGCTGCAGAAGAGAAATAAAACAATCTGATTGATTGTGGAGGAATAATGGCAAACTATACTGTGGCCGATATTAAGGCTCTGCGCGAAAAGACCGGCGCAGGAATGTTAGATGTAAAGAACGCTTTGGCGGAAGCAGAAGGCGATTTGGCGAAAGCTGAAGAAATTTTGCGGCTGAAGGGCGTTAAAACTGCTGCGAAGCGCGAAGGTCGGACTGCTTCGGACGGCTTGGTACTTTCCAAGATCGTTAGCGATGGGAATGGCCAGACCGGATATATCGTAGAAGTAAATTCGGAGACGGATTTCGTAGCTAAGAATGCGAAGTTCATTGCTTTTGCAGAAGAAATTTTGGACGCAGCTGTGGCGGTGGAAGCTCGTACGGTAGAAGATATCTTGGCAGCTCCACACGCTGATGGCACCATCGCCGATCGCATTACCAACTTCACGGGCGTAATTGGCGAGAAACTCGCCATTGGCCGCTTAGAAGTAATCACTGGTGAGCATCTCGAAGCTTATATGCACCGGACTTCTACTGATTTACCTCCGCAGGTGGCAGTAATTGTGGCTACCGATGCGGCTGGGGAAGCGATAGCTCACGATGTAGCAGTACATATTGCGGCTATGAACCCGAGCTATGTATCTATCGACCAGGTACCCGCCGAAGTAGTGGAAAACGAAGAGCGAATTGCTACGGAGTTGACGCGCGCCGAGGGTAAGCCGGAAAAGATTATCCCCAATATTGTAGCCGGCCGCTTAAAGGGTTTCTACAAAGAAATCGTACTTCTAGAGCAGGCCTATGTGCGTGACCCGAAGCAGACGGTCGGGCAGATCGTAAAAGCTGCGGGCGGGAAAATCACTGATTTCCGCCGGGTACGTGTAGGAGAAAATGCGGAAGACGCGGAGTAAGAAATAACTTCCTAAGTCTTTAGGTACGTATTAGCGATATTGCAGATGCGGGTGGAATTGGAAAATTCCACCCGCATCTCTTATA
>NZ_CAMXYE010000035.1 GCF_947253055.1 uncultured Arcanobacterium sp.
ACCCATAAGGTTTCGTCGGCAGCGTCAGATGTGTATAAGAGACAGATTCTTTTCTCCCATAACTATCTCCTTATATAGGTAACTCTCATAAATAGTTTAACGTGCTGCGCAATTTTAATTAATTAAAATTCACTATCGAGCGCGACTTGCAAATTTTTCACAGATTAAATCCCCGAAAGCTCTGGTAATAGCGTAAACTCAGGGTGGTTGGGAAAAATTTCCGCAATGCACAGAATGAGGAGATTGCCGTGCAGAACACCTCTGATTCCCCGCAACTAACGGCGGAGCTTAGCCCCCACAGCGCGGGCAAAGATATAAAAATAGGCGTGCTCACTTCCGGAGGCGACGCACAAGGTATGAATGCGGTAGTACGCGCCGTAGTGCGCACTGCTTTGCAGGAAGGTGCTACTCCTTATGCCATTCGTGAAGGCTGGAAAGGGGCAGTCACCGGCGGAGATTTTATTCAAAAACTGGGCTGGCGCGATGTATCTGGGATTCTCTCTAAAGGTGGCACTGCTATCGGTACCGCCCGGAGCAGTGAATTTCGCGAGCGCACTGGCATCAAAAAGGCCGTCTGTAATTTAGTCGAGCAAGGCATAGACCGGCTGGTCATTATTGGGGGAGATGGCACCCAATCGGGGGCCGATGAATTGCGGGAACTCTGGCCAGAATTGTTAGACGAATTAGTCGCAGAAGCCGCAATACCGGCCGAAGTGGCTGCAGCGCACCGAAAACTTTATATATCAGGAGTAATTGCCTCTATTGACAATGATTTAGTCGGTTCCGATATGACGGTAGGTACCGATTCGGCTCTACATCGAATTGTAGAGGCGATTGACGCTATTTCTTCTACCGCCGCTTCTCATCAACGCACTTTTATTATTGAAGTAATGGGCAGAAGATGCGGCTATCTAGCGCTTATGAGCGCAATTGCTGGTGGCTGCGATTACGTATTTATTCCCGAGCTCCCCCCGGCTCCCGGCTGGGAAAACGATATGTGTGAGAAACTGCGGCGCGGGCGGGCAAATGGCCGGCGCGATTCGCTAGTAATTGTGGCAGAAGGCGCCACTGACCGGGAAGGAAATCCCATTACTGCACTGATGGTGAAGGAAGTGCTGGAGAAGAATCTCGGGGAGGATGCCCGTATTACTGCGCTCGGGCATGTACAGCGCGGCGGCACTCCCTCCGCCTATGACCGCTGGATGTCTACCCTACTGGGATACACTGCCGCCTATGAAACCATCCACGCCGGCAGCGATTATGAACCTTTCATTGTTGCTACCGACAACAATAAGCTGCGAAAACTTCCCATGATGGAAACGATCCAGAATACCCGGCAGATAAAGACCTATCTGCAGGAGCAAAATTGGGAAGCGGCGATTGATTCCCGCGGCAGTGGCTACCGAAAAGCAATCGAAATTTTCAATACGATATCTTCTCCTTTACCACGGCAAAATGCTACTTTCTCTAACCCACCTCGCGTCGCAATTCTCCACGCGGGAGGTCTGGCCCCCGGGATGAATCCAGCGGCCCGGGCAGCAGTGAAATTGGGAATCGATAGCGGCTTTCATATGCTGGGAATTCAAGGCGGATTCCCGGGGCTTATGGAAGGAAAAGTTCGCGATTTAGAGTGGAGCGACGTAGAAGGCTGGGCGGAAGATGGCGGCGCCGAACTGGGTACCCGCCGCACAATCGCCGAGGTAGAAGAGTACTATAAACTCTCCCGCGCAATTGAAGAGTTGAGATTAGATGCGCTGCTCGTAATAGGAGGATTCAAAGGATATAAAGCGGTATACGATATGATCCAAGAACGGGATAAATTCCCCGGATTCCGGATTCCGATGGTATGTGTACCGGCTAGCATCGATAATAATTTACCCGGCTCGGATTTGAGTATCGGTGCTGATACTGCCCTCAATAATGTGGTGCAGACTCTGGATAGAATTAAACAGTCCGCTTCGGCATCGAAGCGCTGCTTCGTAGCAGAAACTATGGGACGGAAGAATGGCTATTTGGCGCTAATGAGTGCGATAGCTACCGGAGCTGAGCAAGTCTACCTCTATGAACGCGGCATTACCCTCACGCAATTGGCAGACGATACCAAGCGCATGATTGACGCTTTTGAAAAAGGGAGAAAACTCTACTTAGTAATTCGCAATGAGATGGCTTCTGCCTACTATACGAGTGATTTTATTGCCCGTATCTTTGAAGAAGAAGGAGGCGGACTATTCGATGTGCGCTCTTCTATTTTGGGGCATATGCAGCAAGGCGGCAATCCTTCTCCCTTCGATAGGACACTTGCGGTACGTATGGTCAACTCAGCTATCGATGTGCTGTGCGCGGAACTGGAAAAAGATGGGAATCGCTCCTGGTTTATTGGCCAGCAAGACGGGAAGATACAGCCTTTCCCGCTCAAACATATGACCGACTATATCGATATGGAAGACCGCCTCCCCTATTCTCCCTGGTGGATGGGGTTGGAAGATGTACTCTACGTAGTAGCAGATCCTAATTTCCAGCGACCGCTACGCACCTTAGAAATTCTCGAAAATTAATTTTTAGCAATTCGAGAAAACTTAATTTTCATATTTTCGAGCTCGCGAATTTCTAAGTTTCCAAATTTCCGAATTTTCGCGCACCTAATTCTACAGGGATAGATAAAAATTATTCTGCAGAATCCGCCACCGGAGCAGCCGGGCTGGCCGGAATTATATTAGCGCCGAGCTGTTTTTCTTCCACGTATACTCGGTCTATTCTGCGTTCATCGAGTAAGGTGACGGTGAATTGATAATTTCCGTACTCTACCTTATCTCCCACTTGCGGCATTCTTCCCAATTCATTTATCAGAAATCCCGCCAAGGTGTCGAAAGGCCCTTCTGGCAGCTCAATACCGAGATATTTATGCACTTCGGCGCGCCCGAGCAAACCGGAAACTTCCCCACCGGTAGCCATTTCCCGCACTCCCGGTAATTCGCGGTCATATTCATCTTGAATTTCCCCAATAAATTCTTCGACCACATCTTCTATAGTGCAGATACCGTCTGTACCACCATATTCGTCTACAATTACCGCCAAATGCGCATTCTGATTACGCATTTCCGTAAGTGCCGCCAATACCGGTTTACCTTCGGGGAAAAACATAATTGGCCGCACTAATTCCCGGACGGTGCGCAGGCGAGGGTCAGGATTAATTAAATCGCGCAGATGAATAAAACCGATAATTTCATCGTCATTAGAATTATCGCGTACGGGATAGCGCGAATGTTCTAAAGAATTGACTATTTTCTGCACATCGGTAATTTTTTCAGTCGCATCTAAGAAATCTACTTCTGTACGCGGCGTCATTATTTCTTCCACAGAGCGATTGCTGACGGAAAGAATTTCTACCAGCATATCCCGCTCTGTCTGTGGTATCGCCTCATAGCCTGACACATAAGAGCGCAATTCTTCCGCATCCATTCCCTGCCGCTGCGCAGTGGGATCTCGGCGCAATAACCGCAACACCAAATTGGTAGAAAACCCGAGAAACCAAATCACCGGACGCAATAAAGAAGTAATCCAACTTAACGGGTAAGCCACTAGTAGGGAAAAGGTTTCCGCACTTTGCAGTGCCAAGCGTTTTGGCACTAATTCCCCAAAGATTATCGATAAATAGGAGATAAAAACAGTGGTGAGGATAAAAGCAGTCGCCAAAGCGGCACCTTTACTTAAAAATCCCGTGAACCACGGCGTAATTAAAGGTGCAATTTGGGCAGCTCCAAATGAAGCAGAAAAGAAACCTGCTAAAGTAACTCCGACTTGCACAGCCGAAAGAAAACGGTTGGAATCTGCCGTAAGACTTTTAATTTTTCGGCCCGCTTTTGATTTCTCTGCCATGGCATCTATCTGCGTTTGCCGCAGAGATACGAGAGCCATTTCCGAGGCAGCGAAGAAAGCTCCAACTAAAGTAAAAAGAAATACAAAGAAAAGATTTAGCAAAATACTATTCACTGCGCAGTGCCCCACATTCCTAAATAGAATAATCCTCCTGCGCAGAGCAGCAGAAGCGCGACATCAAAAAATTTTCCCCGCACCTGCGGCACCAAATATTCCCGGTTGGAAAGGCGTACTGCGCTCTGCCCGAGTAATCCTCCGGCAATTATTAAAGCGGCAATTTGCACATTGGCAAGAAAAGCAGCCCCTATTGCTACCAAAAGCCAAATTAGGAGCACTCCGTAATATCCGATAGGCGGCAGACCTTTCATGCTCTCCACTTTAGCGGATATAGAGTTTGGAAAGAAAATAGTGACCATTTAATCACGCTATTGCGGGCTATCAGCACTAGGGGCGGTAGGAGCACTAGGAGCGCTAGCAGTGGTAGGGGCAGTCACTGCGGTGACCGCGCTTATCTCATTTTCTGTAGCATCTGCGCTCGCTGCACTAGTTTCGCTTTGTACGCTAGCCGGACTGGCTGCACTAACTGCACTTTGTACGCTAACGGAGTTGGATATGCTCGAGGTAGTTAATGTGCTGGCTACACTCGGTGCACTATCTACACTTTTTGCGCTGGCAACTGCGGAATTATGAGCAAGCGCAAAACCACTAAGCGGCACAGAACCACTCGTGTTTTTTTGTTTGCGCTCGCCGTAGAGCCCTCGCCAATAGCGCAACCGCGCGCGGGTAATTTCCCCAATAAGCGGGTGGGCCAATAATGAAGCCAACAGCATCGGCAAAGCCACTACTAACAGCGTAAAGGCCGCTACCGCGGCCGGGCGCGCCCCAAAATAAGCCATCTGCCCTGCACCGAGCGAACCAGAAGTAACTAAAGCTAATAGAGCTAGTAAAAATGCCACCAGCAGAGTAGAAATTAGGGTGCTACGCACTAACTCTCCCAAAGTTTCGGTATTAAATTTTCCTACGCGCGTAAGCAGCACGCCGAGTATGGCAAAAATAAGGATTGGCAGTAATACTAGCCAGGGAGTATTTATATTCCCTGCCGGAAGTATGCCCAATACCGGCAAGGCCGGCAAAAGACTTGCCTGCGTACCCAAAATAGAAGACGTATAGCCTAATCCTAAATGCACCCCCGCACCTAGTGCCCAAGCAATTGCCCAAACTAGGTAGTTCGGCAAATAGAATATCTGCACCACTACTAAGCCCAGATTCCCCCCTAGGCCTTTCTGATACATGCTGTGAATTTCTGCCACTTTTTCCCAGCCGCTTATGGCTCCTGCCGCCAAGGCCAATAATCCACAGATGAGTACCACCTTTACCACCCAGCGCAGACGCGGCACTGCCGCAAGTAGGTACTTTTGCCAGGTACCGGCCGGGAGTAAATTTTTTCCGGCTGCCGCCACTATAGTGACGAAACTAAGTGCGGCGCCGCCAATAAAGACCGTCCACCAGGGGCCGGCCGGCCGAGCAATAAATCCGACCCCCGCAATGAAGGCCAAGACTATTCCCGCCACTTGCCCAGCTTCTCCCCAGCTGGCAATATCTACTTTTCGTAAACCACGATATAGCTCTGCTAGCACCAAGACGGTAATAAGAGTAGGCATTAAGGAAAGCGCTGCACCTTGAATTTTAATAGTGGCCCCAAAAGCCATCAGCCACCATTGCGCCCCGAAACGCGCTGCATCTGCCCAAGTAGTATCACCAAGAGCAGCTGCGGAAGCAGTCGGAGCATAACAAAGAGATACCAGCAATACGGTAAAAACAGCGGAAAAGAGGAAAGGCGGCAACACCGTCTTACCCAACAAAAGAATTCGCTGGGCATTAAAGACTGGCTTTTCCATATCCTGCGGCATCCTTAACTAGTTAGATCAGCATTCACTACTATTCAAGCCTATGCTACTTAAGGCGTAGATACGGTTTTATTTTGCAGTGCCGCTAATTCTGCCGCTTGGTGCGCTAAGCTCTCTTTGATTAAATTCCCCAGCGCATTAGCTCCCGCAATAGAAGGATGCGTAGCATCTACTTGCAATAGATCTGGATTTTCATAGACAACTTTGTGCCAATCCACTAAAGAAACATTGGCATACTGCTGCGCTATATCTGCTAAGGCTTTATTAGAGCTGTCTATAAAATCAGAAGGTGAATATAGATTCACCAAGAGAATCATGCGCTCCGGTCCCAGCTGTTGGATTACTTGATGTATATACTGCGGATCCGTTACCCCCGCATTAGTGCCGAAAGAAATCACTACCGCTCGGCGAATTTCGCCTGCTTTTAATCCTTCCGCCACTACCTGCGGAGCGTCTTTCCATTGCCGATTGGATTTAGCGAGCAAGTTGATTCCGGGTAAAGCATAATCCAAACCAGTTTTAGCTGCCGAAAACATCGAATCCCCAATAGCAGTGACTTCCTCCGGCGCCGGTGGGGAGGTATTGAGCTGCGGAGATAGTTTATTCATTCCGGTTTTTTCCACCGGACGGGCAGGTGGAATATCCAAAGCAGACTCCGGCGCGCTCTGTTTTGGCGCTGCGGCAGCTTCTCTTTCTGCCTTTTCAATGGCGAGTTGCGTTTGGCTTTTTTCCGGCGCAACCCCAAGAGCTACACCCGTCATTACCAACAAAATTATTATTACGAAGGCAATTATCTTCGGATAGAGATAGGTGAGCACTGCCTTATAAGCAGCTCGGCAGCTGGTGCGAATCCCATTTGTACGCACCGGATTTTCGATATACCGGTAGGAAAATTCGCATATTATTCCCGTAACCACAACTGCCAGTAAGCTACGTATCCAGTAGGCAGAGCTGGAGACGGCGGCTGGAAAAAGCACCCCCGAAATTACGAGAATCGGCCAATGCCAGAGGTAAACGGCATAAGAGCGGGTTCCCAGCCATTTTATCGGGCGCAGTTCTCCTACTTTTGCCAACCAAGATTGCGGTTGCAGAAGTGAAGCGAGCAATGCAGATACGAGCAATGCAGTGATCTGCATTCCTCCTCGAAAAGCGAAAGCACTATCTCCAGGCAGAAGTAGCGCCGCCCCACAGAGCAGAGCCAGTGCGCCGTAACCATAATATTTACCGTTTTGCACCCAATGCGGATGGGAAAGCACGGTGCTGCTTTTCCCCGTCCACAGAAACGCGAGAATAATACCGCAGCTAATACCAAAGATATGGGTATCAGTCCCGTAATACACTCGCGTAGGTTGGGCAGGATTGTACAAAACTGCCATAGCTATCATAGAGGCGATTCCGAGGGATGCAACTACCAGGAGGCGGTGGCGCGGGTTGCGAAAAATCGCTAAGAGAAGTAGGAAAAACAGCGGCCACAATACGTAGAACTGCTCTTCGATGGCGAGTGACCAAAAATTCTTAAAAAGCAAAGGAGTGGTGGAGTCAAAATAGGAACTACCATGCGCTATTTCTAACCAATTGGTGGAAAAAGTGAGGGCTCCGAGCACCTGCCGCGCAATTCCTACCAGCAAATCTTTATTAGTGAGCAGTGCCAGCGGCACCACCGTAATTACTAGAAAAACCAGCGCCGGAAGCAGCCGACGAATACGGCGTTTCCAAAAATTTTGCAAATCTATGCGGCTATTTTGCCGTAGCTCTCGCACCAGTAGCGTGGTAATGAGAAATCCGGAAAGCACGAAAAAAATATCGACACCTAGAAAACCGCCTGGAAATACGGCCGGCGATATGTGGTAAAGAATTACCAAGCAGACGGCAAAAGCTCGCAACCCGTCTAGTCCCGGAATGTAGCCGCCGGGATCGTGGGCCAAATACTGCCGAGCGGAAGGCTTTCTTACCTGTTTAGTCTGTTTAGTCTGCTTAGTCTGTTTAGTCTGCTTCATGGTATTTTTCCAAGGGAGCGTAGCGCAGTAGCAACCGTTTAGTAGCTCCACTCGTGAATTTCACTACCGCTACCGTAGATTTTCCGCTGCCCGTAAATTCCAGAATTTCTCCTTTTCCAAATGTCTTATGGATTACTATATCGCTAATTTTCAATCCCCCGGTTTGCGGAGCGGGCGTGGCTCGGCGCGAAGCAGAGTTTTGCTTTACTTCCTCCGAGTTATTCGCCGCCGCAGCGCTATTTACTTCCGCTGTCGATTTTTGCACTCTGCCGCCCGCCTTTTCACTTGCCGCGCGCGGAGAAAGCCGCGATGTGGATGGAGCTGCAAATGCCACTGCTCGACCCTCAGCATCGCTACCGGCAGTTCTATTTCTATTAAATCTGCGCACAGAATGTACTTCATTCTCCGTATCACCATCTAAACGCCCCGGCACGAATGCCCGACCAGAGCCAATAGGAGGAGCAAAATCTTCTTCCCGATAGCCGTCGAAAATATCGCGGCGCCCGTAGCTGCGATAAGAGGAGGAAAAATCGCCACTCGGCACCTCATCTACTTGCTGGCGCCAGGTAATTACTTCCTCTGGTATTTCCGCAATAAAAGGCGAGGGCAGCAAATCTTGCGGAGCTCCCCACTGCATCCGGCGTAAAGCAAAAGTAATGTAGAGCCGCCGGCGCGCGCGCGTCAAAGCCACATAGGCAAGCCGCCGCTCTTCGGCTAGCTCTTCGAGAGAATTTTTAGAGCGATTATGAGGGAAAGTACCATCTTCAAAACCAGTAGCAAAGACGACGGGAAATTCCAAACCTTTTGCGGTATGCACCGTCATCAACACTACTTCGCCTTTATCTTCCTCCGCGGGGAGCTGATCGGTATCTGCTACGAGTGCTAACTGACTCAAAAAATCTTGCAGCGTACCCTCCGGCTCTGCCACCCGGAATTCTTCTGCCACTGCCCGCAGCTCAGCAAGATTCTCTAAACGCGCCGCATCTTGCGGATCTTTCGAATTTTGTAAAATATCTAGGTATCCACTCTCATCGAGCACATCATCTAAAATTTCTACGGGAGAATCTCCTGCCTTTGCCCGTGCCCGCGCCTTTACTAGTAAATCCCAGAGTTCTTGAATTTTTTTCTGCACCCGCGGAGAAATCCCCACTACTTCTCGGGCAGTTTTCCCCAGCGCATCTTCCAGAGCAGCCCCAAAAGAAATCCCCCATTGGCGTGCATGCGCTGCCAAGAGTTCCTCCGTCTTTGCTCCCAATCCCCGCTTCGGCTCATTAAAAATTCGCCGCGCCGCCACCGTATCGTCTGGATTTGCAACTGTCTGCAGGTAGGCGAGAGCATCTTTTATCTCTTTCCGGTCGTAGAACTTAGTACCTCCTACTACCTGGTAGGGAATACGCTCATGCACCAACTGATCTTCGAAAGCTCGGGACTGCGCATTAGTGCGATAGAATATGGCGATATCTCCATAGGCATATCCAGAATCGACCAAGTCCGCAATTTCCTCCACCACAAATTTCGCTTCTTCTTTATCCGTTCCGCTCGCGTAGCCAGTTAATTTTTCTCCCGCCCCGAGCTCCGTCCAGAGATTCTTTTTCTGCCGATGCGAATTATTGGAGATTACGGCATTAGCAGCCGTAAGAATATTCTGGGTAGAACGATAATTTTGTTCTAAAAGCACCGTCTGTGCGCCGGGAAAATCTTGCGAAAAATTTTCGATATTACTAATAGTGGCACCCCGAAAAGCATATATAGACTGATCGGCATCTCCCACCACCGTCAGCGATACTGCCGGAATATCTCCCGAAAGCGGATTCTGCTGAGTAGGCTTTCCAGGACCACCGGCCAGTAGTTTAATCAACTCATATTGGGATATATTCGTATCCTGATATTCATCCACTAGCACATAGCGGAATCGCTGCCGATATTTATTTAACACTTCCGGGTGACGGCGAAAGAGCAATACCGTATTCATAATGAGGTCATCGAAATCCATGGCGTTGGCCGCCCGTAAACGCTGCTGATACCCTAGATACGCCTGTGCGGTCACTAACTCATCACGACTCTGCGCTCGCTCTGCTGCTTCGGTAGCCGAAATCATCTCGTTTTTCAGCTTCGATATCCGATTCAATAACCGGCTGGGTTTATAAAGATTGCTATCAATATTTTCTTCTGCACAAACGATTTTCAAGAGTTGGCGCGAATCAGCCGTATCGTAAATAGTAAAAGCAGAACGTATCTCCAATTTATCGTGCTCTGCACGCAAAATACGCACGCAAGCAGAGTGAAAAGTAGAAATCCACATTCCCTTCCCCACTGCTCCCAGCATAGTAGCTAGGCGCGCACGCATTTCCTTAGCAGCTTTATTAGTAAAAGTAATAGCGAGGATCTGCTCGGCATTTGCTTTACCACTCGCAATTAAGAAACCGATTCGGGTAGTCAGTACGCGCGTCTTACCGCTGCCCGCCCCCGCTACCACCAGAAGATGTGCACCTTCATATACAACCGCTTCATATTGGCGCGGATTAAGCCCGGCTACTATTTTTTCTATCCGCTCCGCTAAATACGGATTTACGGCCGAGTGTAGATTGCCTCCAGAATTATCTCCAGAATTGCCTGCTGGCTGCGGTTTTTCCGCCGGTTTTTCCGCCGGTTTTTCCGCCGGTTTTTCCGCCGGTTTTTCCGCCGGTTTTTCCGTTGCTTCTAGGCGCTGCTGTATTTTTTCCATGGCTGCCAAATAGGCAGAGTGCACTGCTTTATCGTTCATAACAATCTCAGCCTACTCAACGGCGCGGAAAAGTACCTTGCGGCACTCGGTTAATAGAGCCACATATTCCTTTTTGTCGCACTACTTAGCTACCGAAAATCGCACTACTTAGCTACCGAAAATTCTGGAAGTAATTTTTGCAAGAAACAGTACATCTCCCGGCCTTTTTGCGCAGCATTTTCTTTGCTGATTCCGCTGTAATCTACTACTAACTGGCGTTCGTATCGGCGAGCTTGCGCCGGTGGCGCCGCCGAAAAATCTGCTAGACACCCCATCCCCGATGGGAATTTCTTCAGCATATCCCGGCGCAGCGACCAGCTAGGTGGAATCATGAGCAAAAAACTCAAGCCGGAATCAGCGTGAGAAATTTTTATATCTGGGTATTTCTCTAAATTGAGCTCAGCAATTATCGTATCGCGCACATGCCGATAGGAAGTACGCGACCGATTCAAGTGGCGTTCATAGGCTCCGTCTTCAATGTATTTCGCTAAAACGAACTGCTCAATTGTGGAAACAGTAGAGGAATAAAAACTTAAGTTTTTTTGGAATTTCTCCATAAGAGACGGCGGCAATATCGCATAGGCAATGCGCAACGAATGCCCCAGCGTTTTAGAAAAAGTATTGGTATAGATTACCCGCCCCCCAGTATCGATACTCTGCAACGGCGGTATCGGCAAACCAGCTAAGCGATATTCACAGTCATAATCATCTTCGATGATGTAGCGATTTGGCTTTTCTAGTGCCCACGCCAGTAGTTCGTAACGGCGCGAAGCAGAAGTGACTAAACCACTCGGATACTGATGCGAGGGCATAATATGAGCCACCTGTGCTTTACTTTCCCGCAGTTTTCCGATTTCTATTCCCTCCGCATCTAGTGAGATATGAACTGTAGAAATGTTCTGAGCGGTGTAAAGATTAGTAAGACGCTGGTAGCCGGGGTCTTCGAGCGCATATAAATTATTTTTCCCTAGTAGCTGCGCAATTATCCCATAGAGCACCTGCGCTCCCGCGCCGATTAAGATATTTTGCGGATCTACTAAAAGAGAACGATTTTGCCTTAAATGCCGCGCAATCGCTATTCGCAATTCGGGAATCCCTGCCGGCGGAGCCGGAGCCGCCAATTTAGCTTCCGGCAACTGATTGAGCACTGCCCGCATCGTCTTACCCCAGCTCCGCAGCGGGAAGCCCGTAAAAGCAGCACTTTCCCCTAGACTTCTCGCAAAACTTCTTTCAAAACTTCTTGCAAAACTTTTCTCCGAGAATATCGCCGCTTGGCCAGCCACCTGATTTATTCCGGAACCCGCCACCTGACTTGTCGCTACGCCCTTCGCCGTTACTCGCTGTGCAAAATTTGCCGTAGATACCGGCGCCGCGGAAGAAGATGCCAGGGCCGCTAAATCACTTATATAAGTGCCACGGCGTTCTTTAGTGTAGATATAGCCTTCTGCCAATAATTGGTTATAGGCTCCCTCTACCGTAATCTGGCTTATACCCAGTTGCTGCGCCAAAGCGCGCTTCGCGGGTAATTTTTCTCCCCCTCTAAGCACACCTCTTTCAATATCTGCCCTGATTAAGGCATATAAATAAGCGTAGAGAGGCTGGGATCCCCGTTTAGTTAAATCATAAGCAAGCATTTCTCTGACCCTATATCTGGCATTAACGAATAATCCTATTTTGCATCTATCATTAAGGCTAGTCTACGGCTAAGGTCAAGTTTTGTAAGAATTATCAGCCAAAATATAAGGAATGACTTATGGAAACTGCAAAGGAATCAATCAATATAGCTGAGAAACGCGCCTTAACCGAAACTTTCAAAGGCGGAGTGATTATGGACGTCACCACGGCCGAACAGGCAAAAATTGCCGAAGATGCCGGAGCGGTGGCAGTAATGGCTCTGGAGCGGATTCCCGCCGATATCCGCGCCGCCGGCGGAGTCAGCCGCATGAGCGACCCGGATTTAATAGATAAAATTAAAGACTCCGTAAGCATTCCCGTCATGGCTAAATGCCGAATTGGGCATTTCGTAGAAGCGCAAATTCTGGAAGCGATCGGGATTGACTATATCGACGAAAGCGAAGTACTCTCCCCCGCTGATGATATGCACCATATCGATAAGCATTCTTTCCGCACTCCTTTCGTCTGCGGAGCACGTAATCTAGGGGAAGCACTCCGGCGGATAGCCGAAGGTGCAGCTATGATCCGCACAAAGGGTGAAGCCGGCACCGGCGATGTAATTCAAGCCGTACGCCATATGCGCACCATTCAAGCTGAAATGCGCAAAGTAGCAGCTCTTCCCGAAGATGAACTTTTCACTATCGCCAAAGAACTAGCGGCTCCACTTGCTTTAGTGCAAGAAATTCACCGCACTGGCAAACTTCCGGTGGCAAATTTCTCCGCCGGTGGAGTAGCCACTCCGGCAGATGCTGCCTTAATGGTACAGCTAGGAGCAGAAGGCGTCTTTGTAGGCAGCGGCATCTTTAAGAGTGGAAATCCAGCGAAGCGCGCAGATGCTATTGTGCGCACAGTAGCTAATTACCAAGATGCAGCCCTTATCGCTGATGTATCCCGGGGGCTCGGCGAAGCAATGGTAGGAATTAACCCCGATGAAATTCAAGTAATTATGGAAGGTCGCTAACCTTAACGAATTGATCCGCTGTCGTCTAGTACAAATAGGGAATCTGCCGGAGTTTTCATATCGGCTCGGTGCGTGATTTCCACAGTGGTAAGAGAAGGAAATTCTCTATCTAGACGGCAGCGGATTCTCTCTGCTAAATCTGCATTTAGATTGGCGTTGAATTCGTCTAATACTAAAACTGCCGGGTTAGTTAATAAAGCGCGTGCTAAGCATAGCCGCTGGCGCTGCCCACCCGAAAGAGCAGTTCCTTCAGTGCCGGTAGGGGTATCGAGACCTTGCGGCAAAGAAGAAATATACTCAGCTAGTTCTACTATTTCCAGCACTTTCCACAGATCAGCCGCAGAAGCCTGCGCATTTCCTAAGCGTAAATTCTCTGCAATAGTGGAGTTGAGTAGCTGCGCGCGCTGAGGCACGAAAGCCACACCGCGGCGAAGAGAATCTAAAGTGTAATCTTGGACAGGCCGCCCGTCTAAGAAAATCTCTCCCGAATCCGGATCGTCATAGCGCAAGAGTAGCTGCACCGCCGTAGACTTTCCCGTTCCGGAAGCACCCGTAATAATAGCTTTTTGCCCAGCTTCTGCCCGCATAGAAAGATTCTGTAATACCGGCTCTCCGCCAGATTCCAGATAGCTATAGGTGACTTTACGCCACTCCACTGCCACCGGAGCCGTAGGGGAAAACACGGTATTTCCGTCTTTAATTTTGCTATCCGCATGGCAGATTTCGTAGAGGCGCTGCGCCGCTGCCAAAGAAAAACTTCCATCGTCTACCGCCGCCGCAATATCGCGCGTCCCCGCAAAAAGTTTCAAGCATCCTCCGAGCAGCAC
>NZ_CAMXYE010000036.1 GCF_947253055.1 uncultured Arcanobacterium sp.
TTTTTACTTTGAATACCGCTCTTTATTTTTTCAATTACTTTTTCCGCTCCCGTAAGATAGGGGAGCTCCGTAATCACTATTCCTTTTTTCCGCGCCGAGATATTCTCAATATGGGCGGTGGCGCGCGTGCGGAAAATTCCCTGGCCGCTGGCATAGGCGTTCCGTATTCCCTCTAGCCCCACAATTTTTCCGCCTTCCGGCAGGTCTGGGCCGGGAATATAACGCATTAATTCATCTAAATCTGCTTCCGGATGCATAAGTAAATGGCGGGCTCCGGCAATCACCTCTCGCAAATTATGCGATGGCATATTGGTAGCCATCCCTACCGCAATTCCCGAGGCGCCATTAACTAGTAAATTGGGGATAGCTGCTGGGAGCACTTCTGGTTGAAGCAAAGTATTGTCATAATTTGCCACCATATTCACGACTTCTTCGTCTAAAGAATCCGTCATCGCCAGTGCGGCCGGTGCCATACGTACTTCCGTATAGCGGGGAGCGGCCGGGCCGTCGTCGAGAGAACCAAAATTACCGTGGCCATCTACTAGGGGGAGACGCATAGTAAAGGGCTGCGCGAGGCGCACCATGGCATCATATATGGCAGTATCGCCGTGTGGGTGCAGCCGCCCCATCACATCTCCCACTACGCGGGAAGATTTCACGTGACCTTTATCGGGGCGCAGCCCCATGCGATACATCTGAAAAAGAATTCGCCGCTGTACTGGCTTTAAGCCGTCGCGAGCATCGGGAAGAGCACGAGCATAAATTACGGAATAGGAATACTCTAAAAAAGATTTCCGCATTTCTTCAGATACGTCGATATCTTCAATATGTTCTTCGATTACAACATCCCGTTTTTTTGCCATATTCCTATTATGTGCTATTTAGTGGTTTTTCCCTGGAAGCACAGCCGTGTGTGAATGTGAGATTTGGAGAGTGTAGTATTTTAGAAAGATAGGAGCGAAGATTATAGGTAGTTATTCATGGATGGAAATTTCCCAAGCAGCAGCACTTTTGCGAGTTCTTCGCAAAGCAAGCAGAGCCTAAAATCAGTGCTCCCGGCGGCGTTAGCGGCAGTGGGATACTCCGTAAAAGCAGGCGAAGCAGCGCGCCAAGTTTTGCAAATTCCTCGGGCCACCCAGGTATGTGTAGTATTGGTAGACGGCTTAGGCTACCAGCAGCTACAGGCGCGGCGCGGGCATATTCCCAACCTGCGTGCCCTAGATATAGATACGCATATAAACACAGTCTTTCCTTCTACCACTGCGGCCGCTATCACTGCTTTCGGGACGGGTTTACTGCCAGGGGAAAGCGCCATGGCCGGTTATGCGCTGCGTTCGCCCTATAATGGCCAGGTTTTTTCGCTGATTAACTGGAATGACGCGGGAATCTCGGCGGAAAAATGGCAAAATCATCCCACGCTATTTGAGATGCTGAAAGAGGAAGCGGCACATACGGCAATTGTCCAGCCGCAAAAATTCATTGCTTCCGGTTTGAGCTTGGCGGCTTTGCGCGGAGCGCCGGTAGTGCCGGCAGAGAGTTTAGAAGAACGAGTGCAGGCGGCGGCTAATGCGCTGCGGAAGGGGAAAAAACTCGTCTACCTGTATTGGGGAGAGCTAGATGCGGTGGGGCATCGTTACGGCTGGAAATCTGAACGCTGGATTAATGAATTGGAATACTTTGATATGGGGTGGGGGAGTTTACTGCGGCAAGTTCCCTCCGGCACGCTGGTAATACTCACTGCCGATCACGGCATGGTAGATGCAGAGCGGAAAATAGATATAGCGGCGGTGCCGGCTTTGCGCAAAGATGTGGAATGCGTAGCGGGAGAAGAAAGAGCTTTTCAAATATATACTTCTGATCCGCAAGCAGTGGCGAAACGCTGGGAAGACGAAGTGGCCGATATTGCTTGGATTTATACAAAAGAGCAGCTCATAGCGAGCGGCTGGTTAGGAAAGGTCAGTGCGCGGGCAGAGCAAGCCATCGGAGATGTATGGGCAATTGCGAAAAATACTACTGGATTTGTAGATTCCCGAGTGCACAGTTCGGCGGCAATTTCTATGGTGGGAGTGCACGGATCGCGCACGGAAGCCGAGATGCAGATACCGCTAATTATGGAGCTTTGCTAGTTACCTAGCTGCTGATTAGTTAGCTAGCTACCGAGTTGGCGAGCCGGCCGCAATCTACTCGGCGTTTTCATCGTCGTCTTTAGAATATCCAAAGACTATTTCATCCCACGAAGGCATAGCTGGGCGGTCGCGCCGTTTCGATTTTTTCGCCGTCTTCTCATTCTCACTGCTAGCTTCTTCCGGAGTATCCGGCATACCCGGTAGAGTGCTCTGATTCTCTAACTCTGCAGTGGGTGCGGCCGGCAGTGGAGTGGAGTTATCTCCGCGCTCCGGCAGCTGAAGAATGCTGGCGTCTTGCGCCATTTCTGGTTCCGAAGCAGCTGGATGAGCTCCGAGAAATTCCTCTTCCTCTTCCGGCATCGGAGCATTAGTGCCCCGGCGATGCTCTAAGGAAGCAAGAATCTCGTTAATATCTATAGTCTCCGATTCTGATGTGTCAGTTTGCTCCGGGAAAAGCTGCGGAATATCGAAATCGGTCTCGGCAAGCGAATCTGCTGCGGCAGATGCGGAAGGAGCACTTTCTTTTTCAAGCTCAGGCATATTGAGGGGGCGCCACGGGGAATCCGGGGTGGGAATGCGAGTCTCGGTAAGCCAAGTAGCTTCATCATTATTTGCGCTGAGTGTCTTGGCCTTCGTATTGACTTCCCACTCGGCTTGCAAAGGAGCACCAGCGATCTGATAAGAAGCAGTTAATTTCCACGGAGAATCAGCAGCGCGCGTGGCATCCCATGTGATCTCATTTTCATCTACGCCGCGCTTTACGAGGCGGGAAATTACTAATTCAGCCAGCGTCAAATCTCCACCCTGCTGGCTTTGTAAATAACCGCAGGCTTGCGCCACAATATAATCGCGCTCATTGCGAATAGGAAAAGCGAGTTTATTTAGTTGTTCTGCTGGAATTCCCGACATTTTTTCTACTTCGGCCACCGTCTTGCCGGCCCGGAAAAGCGCCTGAATTTCCCGCGGCGAATAGTTCTGCACCTCAGCTGAAGAATCTACAGTATCCGAGGTATCCGCCGGGGGAGTCGTATCGAGAGTGCTGTGCGGCGGCGCAGCTTCTTTTTCCGTATTTTCTTCTGCGTCTGATTCGTTTTGCACTAATTCTCGTAACTCGGCGGTGAGTGGAAGTACGTATTCTTTGCCGTCACTATCACGCAGAGAAAGGCACCCGTTTTCTGAATCAAGCCCTTGCAGCTGCAGCTCCATAAAAGTACACCTTTCTAAATACCTGATTCCTGCGCATAACTATATACGGAGGCACACTGCCAATGTTAGCAGGCGGCTAGAGCTTATATAGTTTTATTCGGCAGTTTCGAGAAAATTCTTAAAATCTGCTGTGAGGGAAAATATAGAGAATTCGCCTTGCTAAATTTACTTAGCTTTGATACAAAGACTGGGAAGTTACTAATAAAGGAATGGCGGTGGCACTGCCTAGCCCGCCAGCTCAAATTGGAACGGAAGAGTTATGGCCACAGATTATGACGCTCCGCGGAAGCGTGATGAAGAACTGAAAACAGATTCTTTAGAAGAATTAAAAGCCCGTAGCACTAAGCATCAATCTGGATCGGTAGATGAAGACGAAGTAGAAGCGGCAGACGGTTTTGAACTTCCGGGAGCTGATTTATCCAATATGGAGTTAGCGGTGGCAGTGATTCCGGCGCAAGACGATGAATTTACTTGTTCCTCCTGCTTTTTAGTCCATCACCGTTCCCAATTGGCATACGAAGAAAATGGTCTTCCCGTATGTAATGATTGCGCTTCCTAATTAGACTCTGCAGAATCTAAATAGCGGTAAAGAAAAGAGGAAGTGGAAGCAAATGGGATGGTTCCGGCGGCGAAAAAATACTGAAGCAGTTGCAGAATCTGTACCGGAGCAGGAAGTAGCAGAAGGCGTAGACGGCGTCGACAGCGTAGCAGGCGCCGAAAGCGGCGCGGGCGCTCCCCAAGTGGCAGCTGGGGAGCAGGAAGTTGATTATCGCCTAAATGGGCCGTGGGATATAAGCGAAGTAGCTACTACCGAAGATTTAGTGGACGCTGGAGCATTGCAAATTCCTTTACTGCCGGGCGCGCAGCTGCAATTCACTACCGATGCGCAGCAGCAGAATATAATCGGAGTTGTCTATATAAAGAATGGCTCGGCCTTGCAATTGCAGGCTTTTGCGGCACCAAAATCGCAAGGTATTTGGGATTCTGTGCGTCTCGATATGCGCAGCTCTATTGCTAAACAGGGTGGATCTTCTCAAGAAGTAGTGGGCTCTTTCGGTAAAGAATTAGAGGCCCAGATGCCGCTGCCAGATTCGAAAAAGTTCGCCCCGCACCGTTTCTTAGGTATTGACGGGCCGAGATGGTTACTGCGCGTAAGTTTGTACGGAAAAGCCGGCTACGATAAGCAGGCGAGCCAAGAGATGCTCTCCGTATTAGAAAAACTAGTGATAAACCGGGGCGAAGCGCCTTTCCCGCCGCGGGAACTGCTTCCTCTGCACTTGCCAAAAGGTGATTTCATGGCGCGGGAGATGCCTCAGCAGTGAAACATTGGATTGATACCGAAGGAAAAGTATCCGCTATTTCCTATCCCGGTGCCACTAATTCTCCCGCTGTGAAAGTGCACTTAGAGACGGCGGGCCACCCGCTAGAGATTGTATTTCTCTCGTATCGCACTCTGCACGCTTTAGATATTGGGCAAACGATTAAAGTGAGTGGTTACTATGTGGAGCGGCAAGGAATACGCACTCTATATAACCCACGCTACTGCATTGAAAGTAAATAATGGAGAAAAAAGTTTCTACCCCAAAATCTACGCGGAGTGCTTTGACTGCTATCACCAGTGAAAAATTTGATGCACTGCAGGCGGTAGGAGGCTGGCGGGGAATTTGTGAATCAATAATTCCGACCCTAATTTTTCTGATCCTTTATATTTTTACGCATCGCCCGGCTTTAGCAGCTTTTATTTCCTGTGGAATTTGCCTTATCGGGGTGCTGGTGCGGATTTTGCAAAAAATTTCGATAATGCCTGTATTGGGCGGCCTGCTGGCGGTAATAATTTCCGCAGTGCTCGTATGGCACACCGGGGAAGCAAGCAATATGTTTCTCTGGGGAATTCTGATGAATGCGGGATATTTTTTCTTGCTGCTACTCTCGCTGCTAATAAAATGGCCGCTACTCGGAGTAGTCATCGGATTTTTCCGCGGTGAATCTACTGCTTGGCGCAAAGGGGAGGCCTTGGCACAATTGCGCCGGCGGTACTATGCGATTACTTTGATTTGGCTCGGGGTATTTGCTCTGCGTCTGCTAGTGCAGCTTCCACTCTATTGGCAAGGAGCAGCGGAGGCACTCGGGGTGGCAAAACTAATTCTGGGAATTCCTCTTTTTGCCCTAGCTGCCTGGTTTTCGTGGATGCTAGTGCGCGGAGTGCCGAGCGAAAAATCGGCCGGGGAGCATCCGGAAAATCTTTGAAAATTCTCGAGCAAAGCTCCAGGGTGAAACTTCTCTAAACGAGCTAATTCCTAATTCGCGCTTTCCTCTGCGCTATTGGCAGAAAGTGGAGTAGGAAGTGAGCTGAGGGCGGCCACCGCCGCGATTTCTTCTTCGGAAGCATTGTGCACTATGAAAAGTACCCGATCTCCGCTTTCAATTTTTACGAGTGGTTCGGCAATTAAAGGGGCTCCACCGCGAATTATGCCGCAGATAAAGAGACTCTGCGGTAAAAGAATTTCCCGAATAGCTAGACCCACAATAGGGGCGTCGGCGGGGATTACGGCTTGGTAGAGGCTGGTACTGCTTTGATCAAAATCGATTCGCTTACTGAGCTCTCCCGAAGCTACCGCATCTTCAATATTCATAGTCATAATTCGCGGAGTAGATACGGCATAATCTACCCCCCAGGCTTCATCAAATAGCCATTCGTTAGCGGGATTATTTACACGCGCCACTACGCGCGGCACCCCGAATTCCGTCTTTGCCAGCAGAGAAACCACTAAATTAGCTTTGTCGTCTCCGGTAGCGGCCACTACGACGTCGGCATCTTGGAGAGAAATATTTTCCAGAGTCGCTATTTCACATGCATCTGCCAATACCCAATCCGCGCTGGGTACTTTGGCAATCCGCATGGCGTGTGGATCGGAATCCACTAAGGTCACTTCATATCCACGCTGAATAAGTTCTGCCGCAATAGAACGGCCTACGGAGCCAGCTCCGGCAATCATCACTTTCATAGCCAGCCCTCTTCTATCTCGTGGTTAAGTAGACGTTGAATTTCTTTGGTGCGCTCGGCCGCTGCGATTAGATATACGTTATCGCCGTCTTGGAGTACGGTATCAGAATCCGGGAGAATTGATTCATCATCTCGCCCGATAAACGCTAGCCGAGCTTCTACAGCTTGCTCCAGATTCTCGCAGCTTATCCCGTACCAAGAGGGGTGTATATCCACATAAAAAAGCGTCATATTATAGGTGGAATTTATGTATTCTATGTGCGGGCCGAGATTGATTAATTTGCGCAGCATTCTATCGGCAGTCCAGCGTACGGTAGCTACCGTAGCGATTCCTAACCGTTCATATACGCCGGCGCGCGAGCTATCGTAAATACGCGTCACTACATTCTCGATACCAAAAGTATCGCGCACTACTCGCGCAGCAATGATATTGGAGTTATCCCCAGAAGATACCGCGGCGAATCCAGCAGCGTCTTCGATGCCGGCTTGCTGGAGAGTGTCGCGATCAAAGCCGATTCCCGTCACGCGTTGCCCCGGAAAATCATCGGGGAGTCGGCGAAAAGCATCCGGATTTTTATCAATAATCGCCACGGAGTGCCCGCGGGCGATTAAATTATTTGCCAGTGTGGCGCCTGCGCGTCCACATCCCATAATGACGAAATGCACGATTAAGAAGCTACCTTTGACTAGTGGAAAGCGTACTCTATTTACTATGGGTAATTTGCGCCGGAAAGATTTTCAGCCGCGGTATTTTGGTGCCGTGGCGAAAACTGTGCTCGTTACCCTGATAGCTATAGTACCGCAAGTTGTCCTCGTTCCCTTCACCGGCCAACATTTAAGTTTGGGAATTTTTTCGCTGCTTTTCCCGGGCGTCTTTGTATTTGTGGTGACTTCGCTGGTGCTACATCAGCTAAATAAAGAATTACCGCGGCGTTCTTTTCAGCAAATATGTGCCTATTATCTAGGGGAAAAAGTAGGGATATTTATTGGAGCTGCGCGAATTCTCTCCTATGCTTTGCTCATTATGCTGGGAGTGCAGCTGGCACTAGAAGCTATAGATTTCTTTATTCCTAACAGCTCGCAGCGCCCCGGTATCGCCAGTGCCTTAGTGATTGTGCTAGCTATACCCGCCTTAATTCGGGTTCATTTTTCGGTGCGCCGCTGGTTTATTGCAACTCCCTATTTAGCCTTTGTATTAATACTGCTCGGCGTCGGGGTAGCTTTGGGAATGGAATTTACGGGAAATGACCTCTTTGCGAGTGGGGAGGCGGCGCTGGAATCGCAGCTCGAAGCAACGGATGCGCTTTCCGGAGTGACGCTGGGGGGAATCCCTTATGAAGCTTTTCTCAGCAGCTGTATCCCCGCCGCCGCTTTAATTATCTTCAGTGAGCGCACCTTGGTAAATCCGCGTTATCGGCGGGTGCAGATGCGTTCAATTTACCGATACTTTATTCCAGTATTATTGCTAATTGCCCTAATAATTTATTTAGCGGTGCAATTAGATGTGCTGCACCAATCTGGGAGTTTGCCGCTGCTGGAGATTAGCGCTTTGCTCTTTCCGCGCCCAGTTACCGGAATTTTCGCAGCAGTACTCGCCTTTTTAGGTATCACGCTCACCATCTCAGCTTATTGGCAGCTGCCGCAGATTTTGCGGCAATTAGCTTCAGATAACCTGCTCCCGCGACGTTTCGGATTTCAAGATTCGGAAAACGAACGAGCGGTAATCGTAATTATTATTGCGGGGTTAGCTGGCTTAGCTACCTATATGCTGACTTCTTTCCATTTCTTCACGATGGTATTCCTAATGGTTTCGTATACCATCGGATTGCTGACCTGCTTTGCAATGATGGCGCGTTCGCAGAAAATACTAAAAGTTTCATTCTCTGCCGCGGAAAGAGCTGATGCGAAGCGGCTGCGGATAATTTTCGGGTTTTATTCACTTTTCCTGCTCGCCATGATCTACTCGGTAGCAGTAGTTTCCGTGGAGTGGGTGCTGTGGACGGTCTTATTACTCCTCGGCCCAGAAATTGCGCTTAATTTCTACAATCGGGGAAAAAGAAAGGTATTACGCGCTTTGGATATTACAGAACTATTGGCAGAACGCCATATCCCCACCCAAGTGCATGGCTTCGTGCTGGTATCGCATTTAGATGGGGCAAGTATAAAAGCTATTGACTGGGCGCGAGCCATGCGTCTCGCTTCTCTGCAGGCTCTCTGCGTAGATGTGGATCCGGAAAGTACCGTACAGCTGCGCACCGATTGGCAGAAGGCGGAGATTCCACTGCCGTTGACTATTCTCGGCACTCCGGCGGGCGCTTCCCGCGGGCCAATCATAGATTTTTTGCGCGAATTCAGTGCAGCTCACCCCCGCGAACCACTGGTAGTAGTGGTGGCGCGCGTCTTACCAAGCAATCCGCTCGTGCGTTTTTTCTATCGCTTCCGGACCCCGCGCATAATTAATGAGTTAAAAGCCGAAAAAGGGATTATGCTCCTCGAAGTTCCTTTCAATATGCGGGAAACTAATGTTGAAAAATAGCGCCGAGATAGTTGGGTAGTTTGTGGAAGCGGAAGAGAATTTAGAGCTGCGCATTACCGATATTGCGCACGGTGGATACGGCGTAGCGCGCGAAAATGGGCAAGTAATCTTTGTGGGAGGTGCTATCCCGGGAGAAAAAGTACGCGTTCAGATATTTGAGCGAAAGCGCCGCTTTGCGAAAGCAGTGGTGCAGGAAGTATTAGAAGCTGCCCCGGAGCGAATCGAAAATCCTTGGCCAGCGGGGGGAGTGGCATATACCGGAGCAGCTGATTTTGCACATATTGCTTTACCATCTCAGCGAGAATTAAAAGCCCAAGTGGTGGCAGCGCAGCTGCGAAAAATTGGCGGGGAAATAATTACTGCACAGTTAGCTGATTTGCCGCTAGTAGTAGAGGCAGTTGATAGTAGCGATGGCTGGGGGAGCCGGAGCCGCATCGATTTAGTGAAAATGCCGCAGGGATTTGGAATGTATCGGGCGCATTCGCATGAATTATTGCCACTACAAGAAATGCCACTGGCCGATGCGCGTATAGAAAGTCTCGATTTATGGGGCGGGGCCTGGGATAAATATGTGCCGGTAGGAGCAAAAGTGCGGGCAGTAGCCAGCAGCGGCGGAGATATCCGGCTGGCGGTAGGGAAAAAGGTTTATAGTGCACCCGGTAAACGCGCGGCAAGGACTGTGCGAGAGCAAGTGCTGCTGCCGGGGGAGTCAGATTCCCAGACGCAGAAAAATTATCGTTATGCACTGGATGCGGCAGGATTTTGGCAAGTGCACAGAGAAGCCCCGCGTACTTTGATTATGGCGGTGCAGGATTTTTTGGGAGATATCTCGGGAGTGCGCGGAGTGGATTTATATGCCGGTGCCGGTTTATTTTCCCAACCTTTAGCAGATTGCATAGGGCCACGAGGGAGTTTATCTACCTATGAAGGGAGCAGAGAAGCCGTAAAAGCTGCGCAAAAGAATTTAGCAGCTTTTCCTTGGGCGAAAGCGCAAGAAGTGCGAATCGGGGCGCGCAATATACAAAAATTGACGGCGCAGGCAGATTTCGTGCTGGCAGATCCGCCGCGCGCAGGGCTGGGAGTGGCAGCTGCCCAGCAGCTCGCAAAGAGTGGGGCAGAGAAAATCGTTTTAGTTTCTTGTGATCCAGCTGCAATGGCGCGCGATGTGGCGCAGCTAGCGGCAGGTGGCTATCGAATGACGGGAATCCACATCTTCGATATTTTCCCTCATACGCATCACGTGGAGAGCGTGATTCTGTTGACTAAAACACACAAGTAAAAGTATGAAAAAGGCTTGGAATGATGGAGAACAGATAAAAACGAGTAATGAGTGAGGTGAATCATGGCATACGAAAAGAAAAGTATTAGAGCAATAATAAATGATGTAAATAGTAGAAGAGTCTACCTTCCTGCTATTCAAAGAAAATATGTGTGGAGAGATTCACAGATTACAAGATTAATGGATTCTATCATGCTTGGATATCCTATTGGAACTTTTCTTTTTTGGAAAGTTAAGAAGACTATTGTGAACCAAAAAGAGTATTCAATGTATGAATTTATAAAAGATTACCATGACCGAGATATGTATAAGAATTCGGCTGCGCCACAGCCGTTCCCGGTTGGTAGTGGAGATGAAACAATCTGGGTAGTTTTGGATGGCCAGCAGAGATTGACTTCTTTATACATAGCTTTGCAAGGAAGTATGAGCAGAAAACTTCCAAGCAAAAGATGGAAGAATGATGACGCATTTCCGAAGAAAGAACTGTACTTTGATTTGCACAGTGAAAAAACTGATGATGAGGACATTTCTTACGAGTTCAGATTTTTAACAGCAGAAGAGGCTTCAAAGAATAAGGATGACAAGCTTTGGTATTTGGTAAAAGATATCCTTAAGTATTCAGCTGAAGATTTATTAACAGAGGTCATCATTCCTAATGGATTGGAAACCGACAAAGTTGCAACAAAGAATATTTCTCTTTTGCATACAAGATTGGTTACTGATGAGATCATCAACTACTTTGAAGTAGAAAAAGATTCGATTGACAGTGTATTGGATATTTTCGTCAGAGTAAATTCTGGTGGAACCGTTCTTTCAAAGAGTGACTTATTATTCTCTACGATTGTATCTCATTGGGATAAGGCAAGGGATGAAAATGATAAGCTGCTTTCTGAAATAAATAAGAAAGGCGAAGGATTCAAGTTCTCTAATGACTTTATAATGCGTACCTGTTTGTATCTTTTAGATATGCCCGTAGCATTAAAAGTAGAAACATTCAAAAAAGACAGTGTATTAAAAATCAAAGAAAACTGGGACTCAATCCGAAATGCCATCAAGGATACAGCTGATTTGTTAAATGAGTTCGGATTCAATTCGGAGAACATGATTTCTTATGTGGCTGTTTCTCCTATGGTTTACTACAGATATAAGGGTGGTAATTTCGATTCGAGCAGTAAAGATGAATTAAGAAAATATATTGTAATCGCACAGGTAAGACAGATTTTTGGTACTGCATCAAACTCTGCACTGACAAGCATAAGAGAGGCATTGAAGGCAGCACCATCTAATTCATTTAGTATGAAAAATCTAAATGGAATTAGATTCACAGGCGACAGAACCCTTAGATATACCGAGGATGAGATTGATGCAATGTTCGATACATATGAGATTGGTGACTATACATTTATGTTGTTATCTCTTCTGTATCCAAATTTGAAATATAGTCAGAAGGGATTCCATCAAGATCATATGCATCCGTATGCAGGATTTGAAGAAGGCAAGATTAAAGACTTAGTGTTGCCGGATGGAACAGTGATTGATAATAATACTAAAGAAGATTGGCGTAGAAGAAGGAATACATTAGCAAACCTTCAACTGTTGGAAGGTAGAGAGAATGAATCTAAAAATGCGACATCACTTGTCGATTGGCTGAAGGTTGATGAGAATAGTGAAAATGCTAAGTACCTTCCCAGTGATGTTTCTTATGAACTTGCAAATTTTGAAGAGTTTATGGAGAAACGTCAGAAACTGATGAGCAAGGCATTAAAGGATATTCTTTTATAGTATTTGCCTATACTAACAATAGGACAATTCAAGGTTTCGATCGGCTCGACATATCCATTTTAAGGCGAAAATAGGGGTTCAACTATTCTATTGTACAATAGTGGTTGGGTATGTTTTCTATTGAATAACCGAGCCACGTGGAGAGCGTCGTCTTGATGTCAAGAGTTAGTTAGCCGGGCGTATTTTGTAGCGTTAGAAATTACGCTACTTCGTTCGTTACTTTTCTAATCCAAATCGCGCATTAATTATTTGAGTTATTTATAATGTTTTCTATATTTCTGCCTGAGTAGAATATGCGAATAACTGTTACAGCCATTTGGTTTTCGTTAACTAAGTAGAAAACAGTGTAGTTGTCGATAGGAACTCGACGTATGCCTTTAGAACACCACGGTTCCCAATCAACAAGTGAATATCGCATAGGCATAGTCTCAAGAGAACGGATGGTTTTTTTAATACGGTTGACTTGTTTTTCAGCCGTTTTTGGAACTTGTAAATTAAAGCGAATATATTCGTACAGTTCAGTGAGATCAAGGAACGCTTGCGGGGAATAAATGACGCTATAGGTTGTGTTCATACGCCGTATTCCGTAGCAAAGAATTGATCTACTTTATCTGCACTATATTGTTTACCAGTTGAAATAGAGTCGATGCCTTTTTGTAATTCTTTATCCAATTCATCTCTTGTTAAGCTGCCTAAAGCAGTGGGCATATTAGTTGGCAATCGAAGTTCAAATGGCATGCCTTTTTGTAAAACAATCTGGCTGTAAAGCATTTGGATTGCTGAAGATGGAGTTATTCCAAGCTGGTTCAAGATGCTTTCAGCGTTTTCTTTAAGATTTGTATCGATTCTTGCATACACAGCGTTTGTATTTGCCATTGTTGTTACGTCCTTTCTGTTCTTATTTTATAAAATAGCTGCAAGCACACGCAAGCATATGAAAGTAAATAAAGCAATATATTTATCACAGTGTGATTAAGCTATTGAAACCTTTTAATGATGAAAAACATAATTTCTCAATTAAGGAGAAAAAAGCTTACACAAGAAGAACTTGTAAATGAGGTTGGGGTAACCAGGCAAACCATAACCTCTATCAAAACTGGTAAATATGTAGCTTCGCTACGACTTGCATTTAAAATTGCAAAATTTTTTGAAATAAGGATCGAAGATATATTTATTTTGGAGGAGAACGACTGATATGAAAGGTCTAGAAAATTACAAAAAAGAAATAGCTAATAGAATAAGTGTTTAGCAATATTGTGCGCTGTAGCTTTATTGGTGGTGTTATTTGGTAATTTTTATCTAAAAGAACAGTTTCCGTTAAGAAGCAACGTGACAGACTATGTGGTTGGCTTTTTCACTGATCTTGAGATTGTAAGCCTATTTTATATGAGCACGCTTATATGTGCCTATAGAAATGAAACAGTACTCAAAGAGAGGTACACAAAGGAAAGGGATGAGAGAGAAATTTTAATACGAATGAAATCTGGAGCCAATATAGTATCTTTATTGTCTATGCTTATCGTAATTATTTCTCTGATAGTAGCCTATATAAGCTTATGAAGCCTTTTTCGCACTAATGGCGGTTGCTTTGGCGCAAATTGTTATTTCTACGTTACTGAAAGTATGCTGGTCCAGAAAAATTTAGCTGTTTACATATAGTAAATAAGTTTGGCTACACGGCTTAAACCCAATTTAGGTCTAGGATTTTTCATAGTCCAAACCTTTTAACGATTGCTTTTCCTACCGTTAAAAGGTGCACCCAATATCCATAGTGCGCACTCAAAAAAGTGTAGCTATACTCGGAGTTCTCTCAATCCACGTGGAGAGTGTTGTTTTGATGTCAAGAGTGAAGGACTGAAACTGTATAAAAAGGCTTGAAGTCAAGGGATCCCGAAGAACTGCTTTTTGTGTTTATTGAGACTACAGAAATATTGTCAGAAGCGATTTTTTAGGTGTTGTGTCGTCA
>NZ_CAMXYE010000037.1 GCF_947253055.1 uncultured Arcanobacterium sp.
ATCTTTCCATTGCAGAGCAGGCAAATCAGGTGCGGTTAGTGAAAAGATCCGAATCGGGAATGGTGAGTGATCCGGTCACCGTTTCTCCCACGGCCACGATTGACCAGCTCGATGAACTGTGTGGGCGGTATCGCGTTTCCGGTTTGCCGGTAGTAGATAAAGACAATGTACTGCTCGGAATTATTACCAATCGTGATTTGCGTTTCTTGCCGCAGGATAAGTGGGATGAAATTAAGGTGCAGGATGTGATGACGCCGATGCCACTTATTACTGGGAAAGTCGGCATCGCTCCGCAAGATGCAGCTACTCTGTTGGCAAAGCATAAAATTGAGAAGCTTCCCTTGGTAGATGAGGAAGGTAAACTCTCCGGTTTAATCACGGTAAAAGACTTCGTAAAATCTGAGCAATTTCCGGATGCCACAAAAGATAAAGATGGCCGGCTGCGTGTAGGGGCCGCCATCGGATACTGGGGAGATACGTGGGAGCGCGCTAGCGCTTTGGCTGAAGCGGGCGTAGATATTCTCGTAGTGGATACCGCTAATGGAGAAGCGAAGCTGGCGCTGGAAATGATTAAAAAGATTAAAGCAGATCCTGCTTTTGCCGGCATTGAAGTAATTGGCGGCAATGTGGCTACCCGTGAAGGTGCGCAAGCTCTTATTAACGCGGGGGTAGACGCAGTGAAAGTAGGAGTTGGCCCGGGCTCTATCTGCACCACGCGGGTAGTAGCCGGAGTGGGAGTGCCACAAATTACGGCGATTTCTTTAGCGGCCCAGGCTTGCCAGCCGGCCGGAGTGCCTCTGATTGCGGACGGCGGTTTACAGTATTCCGGAGATATCGGGAAAGCGCTGGTAGCAGGAGCTTCTACGGTAATGTTGGGGTCTTTGCTAGCTGGCTGCGAAGAATCTCCAGGCGAGCTAGTGTTCGTAAATGGCAAGCAGTATAAGAATTATCGGGGCATGGGTTCTCTCGGGGCGATGAGCTCCCGCGGGCGGGTATCTTATTCGAAAGATCGCTACTTCCAGGCGGATGTAACTTCTGACGATAAGATTATTCCGGAGGGAATTGAAGGGCAAGTGCCTTACCGGGGGCCGCTTAGCTCGGTAGTCTACCAGCTCATAGGTGGTTTACATCAGACTATGTTCTATGTAGGGGCTTGCACAATTGAGCAATTAAAGCAGCGCGGGCGCTTTGTGCGCATCACTGCTTCGGGGTTGCGCGAATCGCATCCGCATGATGTGCAGATGACGGTGGAAGCTCCTAACTACTCTTCTGTGCGGAATTAAACTGCGCACTGAGGTCTTAAATAATTAAATCGAGCGCCCGGCTCTTGATTAATTGAGCGGGGCGCTCGGTTTTTATGGATTTACTTTTATAGATTTACTTAGGTGCTGGTGCCCATCTTTCGCTCTATTCGCGCACCAAGGGCCAGCCGGTCTTTTCCGTATATGCTTGCCCACGTGCAGCTGCTTTTTTCCGGAAGTACTCTGCGCTTTCGTTATACCTTTCGAGTTGTTGCTCCATCAACACCTCGGGGCTCTCTTGGGCGACCTTCGGATAGCGCCGGAGCATTGCTCCAAGTACGCGTAGCGTAACCAATACATCTGCTTCTGCATTATGAAAATCATCTGCATCCCATACTTCATAGTGCCGAGCTACGCTCTCTAAATTGCGCTTTCCTTTCCGGTATTTATCGACTACTTTATCGAGCAGATATGGATCTATTATGGGTGCTAAATTACGCCCTAAACGCTCCTCTAAAGTGGGTAAATCGTGGCGGCGTAACTCAGCTTCTAAAAGTGTCAAATCGTAAGAAGCGTTAAAGGCTACCAGCACGTGATTCTGCGTCAAATGCTCATAGAGAAGCTGCGCTACTTCTTCTAGTACTTCTTCGATAGGCCGCCCCTCTTTTTGGGCCTGCTCAGTAGAAATGCCGTGCACCTTCTGCGAAGCTTCCGGTATCTCCACTCCCGGATCGGCTAGCCAATAGTGTTTTTCTATTTCTGTTTCATTCACCACTACAATCGAAGCGGTGACTAGCCGAGCTGCCTGCGGATTTACACCGGTAGTTTCCGTATCGAAACCAATTATGGGCTTTTCACTCCACATAGTTACTCTTTTCTTTTCGCAGCTACTTCGCTGCCCTAGTGCTGTTTCCGGCCTTAGTGCGGGCGATTCGCTTTTTGATACGTTTTCGGTACAGAAATTATTTCTGCCGGCTGCGGGCGTATTTTGCCCGCGCCAGCGAAGGGATATCTGCAATTTCTAGTATAGAGGGCACCTCCGAAAAATTTTCTTCCTTTAGTTGCGGGTAGAGATCTTAGTTATGGGAGAGTTGCGGGTAGAGATCTTAGTTATGGGAGAGTTGCGGGTTAGTTGTAGGTAGTTGTGGGCATGGATCTTTTTCTTCGTGAAAGTTGGGAGCGCCCGGCTTGCCGACTACCTGCCGAGCGGTCATATAGGATACGCTAAAAGGGTGAGCAATGATGTAGAAATTGGGCGAAATAAGCTGGCGAGAGTGGGATATGCTTTCGATGATATTTCGGTAATTCCCTCCCGTCGTACCCGCGATGCGGAAGATGTATCTGTCACTTGGCAATTAGATGCCTATTTACTAGATGCCCCTATTATGGGTGCGCCAATGGATTCGGTGACTTCGCCTGCCATCGCCATTCAACTAGGAAAAATGGGTTTGCTCGGGGTATTAGATCTCGAGGGTTTATGGACGCGCTATGAAGATCCAGCGCCCTATCTGGAAGAGATTGCGCAACTTCCATCGGATTGCTATCACCGGCGCATGCAAGAGATATATAGTGAGCCGATAAAAGCAGAGCTGATTACCCAGCGTATTGCCGAGATTAGAGCTGCTGGTGTGCCTACGGCCGGAGCTTTATCTCCGGCGCGTACGCAAGAGTATTGGCGTACGGTGGTGGAAGCCGGAGTGGATTTATTTATAATCCGCGGTACCACCGTCTCCGCTGAGCATGTATCTACGAATCGGGAACCACTTAATTTGAAGCGGTTTATCTATGAATTAGACGTGCCAGTAATAGTAGGGGGAGCTGCTTCCTATACGGCAGCATTGCATTTGATGCGCACCGGTGCGGCTGGAGTATTAGCTGGATTTGGGGGAGGCGCCACCAGTGCGAACCGGCGCACAGTCGGAGTGGCAGTACCGATGGCCACCACGGTAGCAAATGTGGCGGCTGCCCGGCGGGAGTACATGGATGAAACCGGAGGGCGCTATGTGCAGGTGATTGCTGATGGGCAAGTTTCCACCTCGGGAGATTTAGTGAAAGCGATTGCTTGTGGAGCAGACGGGGTGATGTTGGGAACGGCGTTGGCGCGTTCGCAAGAGGCTCCGGGGCGCGGTTTTCATTGGGGAGCGGAAGCGCATCATAAGAGACTGATTCGCGGAGAGCGGGTGCAGGTAGGCACGGTGGCTGATTTACAGCAAATTATTTGGGGTCCGTCTCTAGATGCCTCCGGTACCACTAATTTAGTAGGAGCGTTGAAGCAGGCGATGGCGATGACTGGTTATTCCGATGTGAAAGAATTCCAGCGCGTACCGATGGCAGTGGAGCAATACTAGTTAGGGAGCAGTTCTGCGGGTAGAATAGAGAATTGCTGGATAAGACTTAAAAAAGCATAAAAATAAATACTAAGTAGTAAGGAAAAATATGGAATACCGTATTGAGCATGACACTATGGGTGAGGTAAAGGTGCCGGTAGATGCGCTCTATCGTGCTCAGACCCAGCGAGCAGTAGATAATTTTCCGATTTCTGGAAAAGTGCTGACTCCTCCACATATTCACGCTTTAGCTCATATTAAGCGGGCGGCAGCTATTGCTAATGCGGAGCTCGGCGTAATCTGCACGGAGCGGCGCGATGCGATTGTGGCTGCTGCAGATGAAGTAATTAGTGGTAAGTATGACGACCAATTCCCGATTGACGTATACCAGACTGGTTCCGGCACTTCTTCGAATATGAATATGAACGAAGTGATTTCCACGCTGGCTACGAAGGCTTCGGGAATGGAAGTACATCCGAATGACCACGTAAATGCTTCGCAGTCTTCGAATGACGTCTTCCCTTCTTCTATCCATATCGCCGCCATGAATGCGATTACGAAGCAGCTGCTGCCGCAGTTAACGATTCTGGAAGATGCTTTGGCGGAGAAAGCCGTTGAATTTAAAGACGTAGTGAAATCGGGGCGTACCCACCTTATGGATGCTACGCCGATTACGCTCGGCCAAGAATTCTCTGGCTATGCCCAGCAGATTAAGTATGGCATTGCGCGAATTGAGAGCACCCTGGATCTGTTGGCGGAATTGCCGCTGGGAGGTACTGCAGTAGGTACCGGAATTAATACTCCGGAAGGCTTCTCCGCTCGAGTAATTGAATTGATTGCAGAGCATACGGGCTTGCCGCTCGTAGAGGCGCAGAATCATTTTGAAGCGCAGTCGGCGCAGGATTCGCTGGTAGCCACTTCGGGAGCGTTGCGCACAGTCGCCGTATCGCTGGTGAAGATTGCCAACGATTTGCGCTGGGCCAGCTCCGGGCCGCGCTCGGGCATTGGTGAAATTCATCTTCCTGATTTGCAGCCGGGTTCTTCTATTATGCCGGGCAAGGTAAATCCGGTAGTTCCCGAAGCTACCGTGCAGGTGGCAGCACAAGTAATCGGAAATGACGCCGCAATAGCTTTCGCGGGGGCGCAGGGCAATTTCGATCTTTTGGTGATGTTGCCGGTAATGGCCCAGAATCTGCTCGATTCAATCCAGATTCTTGGAAACGTGGCCGAAGTACTGGCCGAGCGCACGGTAAAGGGCATTATTGCCAATAAGGAGCGCTGCCTAGAGCTAGCGGAATCTTCTCCTTCTATCGTGACGCCGCTAAACCGGCTTATTGGCTATGAGAATGCCGCTAAGATCGCCAAGCACGCGGTGAAAGATAATTTGACCGTAAAAGAAGCGGCGATTGATCTCGGCTTCGTAGAGCGGGGCGAAATCACCATGGAAGCCTTGGAAGACGCCTTGAATGTGCTCAATATGACCGGAAATTACTAAAATTTCTTTTTAGTAGCTGCGCCGCTCTAAACCGCCGCTACTAAGTGAAAACTCTGCGGGCTGCCTCTTTGGCAGCCCGTAGTTATATTAAGAAGTTATAGAAAGTTATAAAAAGTTTGCGTGGCGCAACTAGTAGCTAATAAGTAGTTTATTTTCCGGCATAGCGGTAGACGTTCGTCTCCCGCAGGGCAAAGCCACAGCGCTTATAGAGTCGATTAGCGGCTTCGCGAGTGGGGCGAGAAGTGAGATCGATAGATTTCACTCCCTTTTGCTGAGCCAACTCAATTGCGGCTTCTACTAGCTTCTGGCCAATGCCATGCCCACGCGCTTCGTCATCTACGACTACGTCTTCTATCCAGGCGCGCCAGCCGGTAGGAATCTCAAAGGTGACCAAGCTGAGCATCCCTAAAATCGGGCCATCTGCTCCGGCCTCGGCATCCTGATAAATAAGTAAATCCAAACTTTTTTGCTCCAGAAGCCGCTCTAATCCGGCCCTATCTAAAGGCTTGGAAGAAGAAGAGAGCTGAGGAATAAGCTTTTGAAAAGCAGCTTCGAGAGCGGGGGTCACTTCTTTGATAGTAGAGATACTCACGGTAATCCTTTCTTAGGAAATCACTTCCATCACTTGGCGGGCAATAGCTAGCTCTTCGTGAGCTGGCACCACCAATACCTGTACTTTTGAGTCTTCGGTAGAAATAGTACGCGCTTCTTTCGATTTTTCCGCATTTAACTCGGCGCTATAGCGAATTCCAAAAGACGCGAGCCTATCGAGCACAGCCGCGCGGAGTAAATCATCTTTTTCGCCGATTCCTGCCGTAAAAGTTATTGTATCGAGCCCGCCCATTACGGCAGTATATGCGCCTACGTAATGCAGTATTCGGTGTATATAGATTTGGAGCGCCCGCTGGCAGATTTCTTCTCCCGCTTGGGCTCGTTTCCAAATTACCCGCATATCGCTATCTCCGGTCAGGCCTTTCATACCCGATCGGCGATTGAAAAGTTCATCCACTTCCACCGAGCTCATTCCGGCTACGCGCTGGAGATGGAAAGCCACCGCAGGATCTATATCGCCGGTACGAGTGCCCATTACTAGACCTTCGAGCGGGGTGAGCCCCATTGAGGTGTCTACGGCTTTGTCTCCCACCACTGCCGAAGCGGAAGCGCCGTTGCCGAGATGGAAAATAATCTGCTTCAAATCGCGCCGCCCCAGCATACGGCAGACTTTATCCGCCGCATATTGATGGGAAGTGCCGTGGGCACCATAGCGGAGAATTTCGTACTTTTCGGCAATCTCGGTATTCAGTGCATAGTAGGCGGATTCGGGAGGTAGATGCCGGAAAAACGCCGTATCGAATACCGCCACATGTGGCACGGGGAGCAGCTTCCGGGCAATATGGATTCCGCGTAAGTGGGCGGGGTTGTGCAGCGGCGCGAGCGGAATTAACTCTTGAATATGGCGCTCCACAGTATCGTCAATCAGCACCGCCTTATCGAAGTATTTTCCGCCCTGTACCACGCGATGCCCCACGGCTGTAATATTTAATTCCTCTAGATTGGGGCTAAGTTCGTCAATGAGTTCTAAGATTCGCTCCATGCCGTGTTCGTGGCTGGGGATCGGCTCATAAAGGCTGAGTTTTTTCTCTTCAAAATAAAGTAGATAGTGCCCCATGGAGTTGCCGATTCTTTCTACCAGCCCCCGGGTAGAGCAAGCGCCGTTTTCCGGGTCAATAATTTCAAATTTAATTGAAGAAGATCCAGAATTTACTACTAATACCGCCATTTTCTATTCCTTTATATTTTTTAAAATCTACTTTTTAAGTTCCAGTGCAAAATTCCGAAAATATCTATATATAAATTCCGCTAGGATGCAGATGTCGTTGTGGGTGCTGGGGGTGTGGCATCTGCAGCTGCAGTCGGTGTACCAGTTTGGGCTTGCAGAGCGGTGATAGCGATGGTATTTACGATATCTTCCACTAGAGCGCCGCGGGAAAGATCGTTTATCGGTTTATTTAGCCCTTGCAATATGGGCCCGACGGCTATTGCTCCGGCCGTGCGCTGTACCGCTTTATAGGTGATATTACCGGAGTTTAGATCCGGGAAAATAAAGACATTGGCTTTTCCGGCCACCGGAGAATTAGGTAGTTTCGCTTTCGCCACTGTTTCGTCTACTGCGGCGTCAAACTGAATCGGCCCAGCAATCGGTAAATCAGGGGCAATACTCTCTACCAGCTGGGTGGCTGCGGCCACGGCGTCTACTCCGGCGCCTTTTCCAGAGGTACCAGTAGAATATGAAAGCATCGCTATGCGCGGCGAAATTCCGAAAGTGCGCGCGGTTTCGGCAGAAGAAAGCGCAATTCCCGCTAGTTGTTCTGGGTTAGGTGCCACATTTACTGCGCAATCGGCAAAGATATAGGGGCGGTCGGGGAGCAGCATTAAGAAAGACGAAGAGACGAGCGGAGTATCCGGCTTGGTTTTAATAATTTGCAGCGCGGGGCGAATAGTTTCTGCCGTGGTGTGCTGAGCGCCCGAAACCATGCCGTCTGCCTGCCCCATCTGCACCATCATAGTGGCGAAATAGGAAATATCTTGCATTTTTTCTTGTGCCGCCGCGGGGGTAATCCCTTTTGCTTTACGAATTTCCGCAAAAGCTTGGGCGTATTCTGCTTGCCGCGGCGCATCGGCCGGATCAATAATTTCTGCCTTTTGCAGATTCAACTGTTGCTCTGCGGCGAGTTGGTGAATATCCTCTGCATCTCCCAGCAAAATAATATCGGCGATTTCTTGCTCCAGAATAAGCGCAGCCGCCTGCAAAATACGTATATCCGTTGCTTCTGGCAGCAAGATACGCTTTTTTTCTTGGCGGGCGCGGCTAAAGATATCGGCAGTTACTTGCTCGGGAGTGCGGGGTAGGCTCGCTGCCTGTGACCCTCCGGCAACCGGCGAAAGATAAGAATTCTGCACAGGTTTCCTTCCTTTTGGGGGCTAGCACTTATTTTGCCATTTCTTCCCGTTTTCCTTTAGGACTAAGGGAGTATGATAAATGGAAGTGTTTAACCCGCTTTAATTCTAGCGTAGAGAAAACTGAGGAGAGAGTCAGGGTGCCGTTTCTTTGCAGGTGACGGAAGGAGAAAATATGCGTCTGCCGCGTAGCCAGCGCCGCGCGCGCCGCCGGCAGCAAATTTCTCCGCCGCCACGCCGCGGTATAAATGCTTTTCATTACCAGCTGCCGCCTGGGCCGTGGAGTACTCTCGGGCAATGGGCAGTAGATAACTATGGGGTAGCCGGGCAAGAAGCTTTTCAGCAGGAGAGCTTTTTAGGAGATTTTAGCCGCCCGCTTTCCCCAGATTATCCCTACCGGGCAGGAGAAAAAATTTGGGTATTTCGCCCGGTGGTGGATGAGCCAGCCGTTCCAATTCAGCTAGAGGTATTGGCGGAAACGGAGCATTACGTCGCTATTGATAAACCGCACGGTTTGGCTTGTATTCCACGGGGAATTCATGCGGCGAAAACCGCCGTAGTGGCGGCGCGGCGGCAGCTGCAAAATGACGAGCTTAGCTGTGCCCATCGCCTAGATTTGGAGACGGCGGGAGTGTTGCTACTGGTGAAGAAGCCGGAGTATCGGCGGGCCTATCAGTTGCTGTTTCAGAGAAAACAGGTGCGAAAAAGCTATCGCGGGTTGACTGCTGGCAGGGGATCTTATGTGGCGGCTGGGGATGATACGGCAGCGAGAGATGATGCGGTGGTTAGGGCTGGTGCGGCGACTGATGCGGCGGCAGAGTCTGATGCGGCGGCAGAGTCTGATGCGGCAGCGGGCGCGGATTTAGAAGTGTGGATGTATCGTCAGCCCGGAAATATGCAGACGCTAGTATCGGCAGAGAAACCTTTTGCATCGCCAGCGGTATCGGCAGTGCCGGCAGCAGATACGCGGGCCGATAGTGCAGTAAATATGGGAAATTCCAGTGCAGTGCCGCGCGGAAGAATGCGGGCGGCTCTCACTTGCACTCGGGTGCGCCTGCTGGGAGAGTTGGAGAAATCTGCCGATAATATAGAGAATTTTTCCGAATTTTGGCCGTTACAGTGGGAGATTAGCCCGCACACTGGTTTTACCCACCAAATTCGCGCTCTTTTTAACTATTTACAGATGCCGCTTTTATTTGATCCACTGTATCCGCAGCTATTGCCGCCGGAAGTGGCGCAGGCGCGCCAATTACCCTTACAGCTCCTGGCAAAAGAGCTGGAATTTATCGATCCCTACACCGGAGAAAATACCCAGATTATTTCCGCGCGGCACTTAGGAGTACCGGGTGTGGAATAGAGCCGCGATTTATTCGGAATAGGAATTTTGCGTGCGCTCCGCTAATCTTAGAAGAGTGAATAACGCAGAAATCCGCCCGGTAGTGGTAGTAGATAATGGCGCGCAGTATGCGCAACTCATCGCTCGAAGAATACGAGATGTAGGGTATTACTCGGAGCTAGTGCCGCATTCGTGGAGCGCGGAGAAAATTTTGGCTAAGCGTCCGCTAGCTATTGTACTTTCAGGTGGCCCTGCTTCGGTATATGCGAAGAATTCTCCTGTTTTAGATGCGGCGCTTTTAGAAGCCGGAATTCCGGTGCTAGGTATCTGCTACGGATTCCAGCAGATGGCGGAAGCCTTGGGAGGGAAAGTAGCCGAGACTGGCAATCGGGAATTCGGTGCGACCACGGCAAAAATCCTCGCTCCTAGCCACCTATGGGATGCGGGCGAAGCAGAAAAAATGGTGTGGATGAGCCATGGAGACGCCGTCACCGCTGCTCCAAAGGGTTTCACCGTAACTGCCATTACTCCAGCTGCGCCGGTAGCTGCTTTTGAAGACAATGCGCGCCGACTTTACGGAGTGCAGTGGCACCCCGAGGCGCGCAATTCGGAGCGCGGCAACGAAATATTCCGCAACTTTTTACAGCGCGGGGCGGGCCTGGCTCCTAACTGGAATTCTGCGTCTATAATCGATGAGCAAGTCGCTAAGATTCGCGCCCAAGTAGGGAGCGGGGAAGTAATCTGCGGGCTTTCTGGCGGAGTAGATTCTTCTGTGGCAGCTGCGCTCGTACACCGCGCGGTTGGTGATCAGCTCACCTGCGTATTTGTGGATCACGGTCTATTGCGCGCCGGAGAAGCGGAGCAAGTAATTCGCGATTACGCCGGGGCACGCGGCATGAAAATTTTGGCGGTAGATGAATCGGAGCGTTTCTTGCAGGCGTTGGCGGGTGTAACTGAGCCAGAGCAGAAGCGTAAAATCATCGGGCGGGAATTTATTCGTTCCTTTGAAGCAGCACAGCGGAAGTTAATTGCCGAAGCTGGCGAAGCTGGGAAAGAAATAAAGTTTTTAGTGCAAGGCACCCTCTATCCAGACGTAGTGGAATCGGGGGGCGGCGAAGGCACAGCGAATATCAAATCGCACCACAATGTGGGCGGATTGCCGGAAGATCTACAGTTTGAACTGGTAGAGCCGCTGCGTGATCTGTTTAAAGACGAAGTGCGCGCCATCGGAAAAGAATTGGGACTCCCCGATAATATCGTGTGGCGCCAGCCTTTCCCGGGGCCGGGGCTAGGTATCCGCATAGTTGGAGAAGTTACGCGCGCCGGGCTCGATACGCTGCGGGCGGCCGATTTAATCGTTCGTGAAGAATTGAGTGCAGCGGGGCTGGATCGAGAAATCTGGCAATGCCCAGTGGTGCTGCTCGCTGATGTGCGTTCGGTAGGTGTACAAGGAGATGGCCGTACTTATGGGCATCCAATCGTGCTGCGCCCAGTAAGTTCAGAAGACGCCATGAGCGCAGATTGGTACCGCCTGCCATACGATTTGTTGGCGAAGATTTCTAATCGCATTACCAACGAAGTGCCGGAGGTCAACAGAGTAGTGCTTGACTGCACCTCGAAGCCGCCGGGGACTATCGAGTGGGAATAATAACAGTGCGCTAATGTATTAGTTTTTAGGGCGTCCTGGGGTTTACCAGGGCGCTCTATTTTTATGCATTTAGCTGGGGTAATACGCAAGCCACTGGGAATGGCGGATACGGATAATCAGCCGCTTTGCTTGAAAACTGGCTTCTGACGTGCGTTTTTGAGTCGTCAATTATGTGCCACTGCAGGTCATTTATTCAACTAATACATATACGCCCTTTTTAAGCCTTTAAATCAATACGTCTTCTGCAAAATAAAGAAAAACCGCTGAAGTACTGATGCTTCAGCGGTTGATACTCAGTTAGTACTCATTGAGGTCACATGATACTCAATCAGTAGATCACCTGGAGAAATGTATATTTTCTTATCCTAAATGTCCTACAACGCCAAAGGATCAACTTGCTCCATCTCGTCAGTTTTGTCTATATAACCTAGCGAAGCAAGCACACATCGACCTATGTGATAGCCAAGGTTGACCGGCACGGCGTTCCCGATCTGCTTGTATCTGTCCGAAAGGCTCCCCTCAAACTCCCAGTCATCGGGAAAAGTCTGGATGCGGGCATACTCCCGCACGGTAAGCGGCCTCGTCTCAGAAGGATGACAGCGTTCGGTTTGCTTCTGAGCCGGTGCGCATGTGAGCGTCAGGCTCGGCTGATCCCACGAGAGACGCCTTGCCATTCCCGTCTTGCCGCCGCTAAGGTAATAGCTACCTCCCATGTATTCCTTCGCGACGGCCTCGGGTAAATCCCGCCAGTAGCCGCCTTCGGGAACCATTTCCATCACAAGCTTTTTCTTTTCCGGATACTTCTGGCCATCGGATGCAGGACAATCCTTCAACGCTTCGCGCAGTGAAATGAAGTAGTCCTTCTCTTTCGGGAACAGAATCGGGCAGTCGAGGTCTTTCCTTACGGCGAAGATGATGAGACGCTCCCGTTTTTGGGGTACGTCTAGATACTGCGCCCTAAGCACGCGGTAGTTGACTCTGTAGCCAAGCTCGTCGAGAGTGTTGAGCATGGTTTCAAGCGTCCTCCCGCCATCGTGCTTCAACAAACCGCGGACGTTTTCCCCGATCGCTATTTTTGGCCGAATCTCCTTCACCGCTCTGGCGAACTCAAAGAACAACGTCCCTCGGGTATCTTCGAAACCACGCGATTTACCGGCATAGCTAAACGCTTGGCAAGGGAATCCCGCCTGGATCACCTCTGCATGCATTCCCTCGAACATAACTTCATGGACATCGCGGCCATCAATATTCCAGTTAAGCCCGTATTTCTCACTATTGGCCTTCAGCGTGGCAACTGCCTTATCGTTGAGCTCGTTAAGGAACGTATGATGCAATCCAGCATTGGCAAAACCCAAAGCCGTTCCGCCTGCGCCTGCAAAAAGGTCGATACAAGTCACTTCCTCAAACATCTTCTCAGCTCGAAGAACCTTAAAAGAGACTTGCTCCCCCTCTCCTTTGAGCTTCTTCTGTAAGCGAATAATCTCTTCGAGATTGAACAGTCTCTTTTGGTTTCTATCGCGCGTCGCCTTAATCAGACCAAGCTTATTCCATCTGCGGATAGTATCCGCAGAAACATCCAATGCCTTTGCAGCTGCTGTGACGCTAACCAGTTGCTTGCTCATAAAACACCTTAAAAATAACCCTTACATATGTAAGGGTTATTGTAGTGCAAATGAGCCAACTTTACTAGGATTCCGGCATACTGATGAAGAAATAATCCCTCATTCCAGTTTTGTCGTAGGATCGTCCGAGGACATCGCTCAAGATATCAGGAAAAACCTCATACAACTCTTCGAGCGCATTCTCTTTCTTAAAGGCCCATGCGTATGCCGTAGCCCCATCACAGCAGCGAACATGATCGCGTTCTGAGCGACCAGAAACATTCCAGGGCTTATCGTATCTCACTGGATTCTTAGGAACAATCTGAACAAGATACGAAACGCTGTTGTTGGTTCTGGCAAGCATATCTAGCTTATCCCAAACAGCTTTCTCATCAGAAGCCTTGATGGTATTGTAGCGATTCTTCACTTCGACATGAACCGGTTTCGACGTTGGAGTCTCGCGAACGATAAGATCAACCACGCCCCCATTTGCACCCAAATTATCCCAACCTTCCGCCAATCCGAGCACGCATTGATGGAAATTGCCCACCGCATTGGAAATCGTCTTGTTCACACCGCGCAACTTCTCGAACGCCATCATGCTTTCGGCGGACTGATCGAAGAGAACTGCCTGAACTGCAATAGTAAAGGGATCTGGGGGCGTTGAAAGCTCGGACGATTTCGCTTTCTCAATCGAGCTGCCAAACACATGCTTAACGATTTTATATAGCTCGTCCTCGTCGAGCCAATCGAGACCGTACTGGTGATTTGAATCTGCCATGATTCCCTCCTAGCCTAGGGATTCATTGTACTTCAGACCCTAACGCTTAGGTGAAAAATCGCCGAGCTGATTCGATTATGCCGCTTCAAGAATGATTAAATACAACTCCTTGCCACATGAAGTTGGATAAGAACATCTGCATCTCAAGTCCCAAACTTACCATTGAAGGTATACAAAGGCGATTCAGTCGTATTGCATTCCGCTTTATCGTTAGACGGTCTCGTTCAGGCCTGAATCCGACACGCGCCTCTCGTTATAGTCGGTTGGTAGCTCGCCGCCCTCCTTCTTTCGGGCCCTACCGCGCCTCGCATCCGAGCTTCTGCGACCCGTGAGATACGGATGTCCTTCGAAGCTGTCGAACCGCCCTTGCATTTCGCCCACCGCATCGATGCGGGTGTTCGCCGCGGCTATCGCCGCCTCGATGCTGCGAAGGGT